>CALDHF010000395.1 GCA_937941595.1 uncultured Acaryochloris sp.
AGAGTCAATGATCGTAATCTTGTACTGTATTGACTTGTCTCAGAAATGAAAGGATCGAAAATGGCTTATATCAAGGTCAGACGAATCGCTGCTATCTGTGTTGGTGCGATCGCAACTGCCGTATCAGTCGCTACAGCCCCAGTCAATGCCAATGAATTCACCAAAGTCCTGACAGATGTTCCTCTGAATGTATCGCTCAAAACCTTAGATAGTAGCTGGCAACGATTCACTTTAAACCAAGAATCCTTAGCCCCTTCCCTATTATTTGGCATCTCAGGTTTAGTAGAAACTGCCCTTAGAACTAATTTGTATTACACCCAAGGTCAAACCGTCACCCTCAGCAAACAACAGTATTTGGTCGTTTATCGCCCCGAAGGCAACAATGTCAACCTGAGAAGTCTCATGCTCAGCGGTCGTAAAAACAGGCCAGAAAATCTAGTGAAAGAGCTGACCCCAGACAGTAAGCTCATTTTGTCCTTGATTAACCTCAATAAAATCGAGAGCCTTCAAGATATTCAGCCCTTCAACCTCCAGAAAGAAATTAAAGAGTCAAAGCAGGCAATCCCCAAAGAACCCAAAGCAATGGAATCACGCCCCTCACCCTCTAAACCTGCGAGTCCAAAGTCCAAGCCTTGAATCCCAAGAGATGGCCTATGTCGCACCTTTATGGAGCGCTATCTATTACCTTAGATACAGTTCATTCTTTTAGCTATGGTCCCCCAACCCCAACCTCGCTATTCTGTTCAATGGTTTGAGCAGATTGGCAATATTCCACAGTCCGCCTGGGATGACTTAGCCTTACCCCTCAAAACTCCATTTTTGGAGTGGCATTGGCTGCATAATCTGGAGACATCGGGCAGCGCCATTGCTCGGAAAGGATGATTGCCTCAACACCTGACAGTCTGGCGCGATCAAACCTTAGTGGCGGCTGCTCCCTTATACGTCAAAGGCCATAGCTATGGCGAATTTGTTTTTGACCATCAATGGGCCGATGTCTCCTACCGTATGGGGATTGAGTATTATCCCAAGCTAGTGGGCATGACACCGTTTACACCCGCTGAGGGCTATCGGTTTTTGATCGCCCCCGATGAAGATGAGGACATGTTGACGGGGTTGATGGTACAGGTCATTGATGGCTTTTGTGACCAAAACAAACTGTCAGGATGTCACTTTCTGTTCGTCGATCCTGACTGGCAACCTGTCATTGAACGCCATGGCTTTAAGGGGTGGCTGCACCACAGCTATATTTGGCAAAACGAAGGCTTTTCCACATTTGATGATTATTTAGGCAGCTTTAATGCCAACCAACGTCGGAATATCAAGCGTGAACGTAAAAGTGTAACCAAAGCAGGGTTGCAGTTACAGACCTACAGGGGCGATGACATTCCTGAATCCCTCTATAGTCGTATGCACCACTACTACAGCGATACCTGTGAAAAATTTATGTGGGGCAGCAAATACCTAACCAAAAAGTTTTTCCAGGATCTCCAGTCTACCTATGCCCATCGGGTTTTATTTGTCGCCGCTTATCCCGAAAGTAATCTCCAGCAGCCCGTGGGTATGTCATTTTGCCTTACCAAAGGCGATCAGCTGTATGGTCGCTATTGGGGCAGTGATCAGGAGTTTGACTGTTTGCATTTTGAGGCTTGCTATTATTCGCCGATTGAATGGGCCGTGGCCCAAGGGATTCAGCAGTTTGATCCGGGTGCAGGCGGTAGACACAAGAAACGAAGAGGATTTCGGGCAACTCCCAACTACAGTCTGCATCGATTTTATGCCCCTCGCCTACAGCAAATTTTTCATCACTACATAGATGAAATTAATCAAGATGAGCAACATGAAATTGACTGTATAAATGAGGAATTACCTTTCAAGCAAAAATCTGACGCTTGATAAACCTCAAACCCATATGCAGTAGGTCATATAATTGACGGTCTCAGCAATCGTTGCTAGGTTAAATGAACTCTACTATTTCTGCAGGAGGTTCATCATGAAACGCCAACCTCACGGGCAATTTTTTTGACCCAGACGACAACCTAGACCAACATCAAGATAAGTGGGAAGAGGACTTTCTTTGACCTCGCCTCTCAGCTAGAGCATCTCGATCATCTTCAATATTTTTGAAGTCTCTAGCAAACGGCGCAAAGGCTATCCCTCAGAAACCCACGTCAAGCGGGGCAACCGGGTAGTGAATGGCTACAAAGAATTACAAGAAAAGCTCGGTCGGCAAGATCTCTGCCCCTGTGGTTCAGGGCGTAAATTCAAACACTGCTGTATGCAAAGCGGACAATTTGATGGATCTAGTCGGAATTACTACTTCCGGGAGTAGTAGACGTTTGCTTGCATATTGAGGAGACAATTCTCAAGGCTCATCAACGACTCAATTTTCAGTTTGGATAACAGCAGACATTACTTATTGTTATCCAAACTGAAGCTGCTGTGACAGAAAACTTTATTTTTTATCTATGGTTTAGGGCCATTCTTCATAAAGAAACTCTATCGCTCTCACCAGTCAAGTAAAAATCATTAGACAATGTAGGCTAAATCAGTTGCTTAAGGTCTGAATCATGCAACTTTCTAGTCGTCCTTCAGTTCCTCCAACAGATCTCAGCAGCCGTATCCTAGCAGCAGCCCAGCGTTTGTTTGCCCGTCAGGGGTTTGAGAAAACCACTACCCGTCAACTGGCAGAGGCTGCTGGAATTGCGGAGGGGACCCTATTTCGGCATTTTGAGAATAAAAAAGCCATTCTTGTCGCAGTAGTAACCCAAGGATGGAGTGAATTGCTCACGGATCTACTCACCCAGCTCAGTGAAATGGGTAGTTATCGAGCTGTAGCTCAATTGATGCGCGATCGCATGCTCACCCTACATAAGCAGTCGGATCTGATGCGGGTCTGTTTTATGGAAGCCCAGTTTCACCCCGATCTTCGAGATCGGATTCAATCCGAAATCATTAACAAAATGACGAGCGTCGTCGAAGCCTTTATTCAAACCGGGGTCGAGCGAGGCACCTATCGCGATCTTAATCCTAAGGTCGTTGCCCGCGTCTTTCTAGGGATGTTTATGATTGCTGGATTTAGCCAAGATACGCTCATGGATGAACAGCCTTCCCCTGCCTTTCAAAAGGAAATGGCTGAAACTCTTGCCGATATTTTTTTGAATGGAATTTTGGTTCAATCTTAAAGGCCATAAGAAAAGCCAGAGAAGTGATCCTCTGACTTTTCAATCTATGACACGAGATTTATTTCATCTCATCTCCGAGGAGAAGAGGGTTAGATAACACCCAAATAGGTGAGTCCTAACACGGCTCCTGCGCCTAAGATATGACCGAATACTTGGGTTCCTAACACAGATGTGAGGCTAAACCCGCCAAACAAATTGGATGCTGGCATGCTGGGGCCAACATTGGGATATTGGATGCTGTACTTTGCGATCGCAATTCCCATAATATTGGCTGCGATCATCACAGCAGCCACTGTTGGGCTCCAATTAACCGCGCGGACGGCAACCGTGAGAAAAGTTGGTGTGAACAATTTATCTGCTCCTTAACCCTAAAAATAATATTCAGCTGCGTACTGAATGTTTATAAATGCAATAAGAGTGCCTTGTAGAAAGATACTGTATCAAAGGTGCATCGTGAATCTTTGTATGAAGATTTACTAAACCTCTTGTCAATAAACTTCATGTCTCATGTCAACAAAGTTCATGTTGAGGAGGGAAAAGGACCTCTATTGTGGTACCTGGCATCAAAAGTTCGATCCGTAAATCATGACGTTCTGTAGGAAATCTACTGATGTAGATGAAAGAACGGTAGTTAAGCCGTTATGCTCCCTCCCCTATCCTTAAACTATTCATCGGTACAAGAAGGGCGCAAAGTTTTGAACTTCTCGCTTGTTTAAGAGCCATATAAATATATACTTTTGTAAATCAAGTGCTTATTTATATTCTTCCCCGAAAAGTTATTAAATCAAGGAGTGGCTGTGTACATTGTTCAGATTGCCTCTGAATGCGCCCCAGTTATTAAAGCGGGTGGACTCGGTGATGTAGTTTATGGTTTGAGTCGTGAACTCGATTTGCAAGGGCATTGCGTTGAACTCATCCTGCCAATGTACGACTGCATGCGTTATGACCATGTCTGGGGTCTGCATGAAGCCTATCGGAACTTATCTGTGCCTTGGTATGGCGGGGCAGTTGATTGCAATGTCTTCTGTGGTTGGGTTCATGGTCAACTCTGCTTCTTTATTCAGCCTAACTCTGGGGATAACTTCTTTAATCGGGGCCATTACTACGGAGCCACCGATGACAATATGCGCTTTGCCTTTTTCAGTAAAGCAGCCCTAGAGTTCTTACTGAGATCCAATAAAAGACCCGATATTTTGCACTGCCATGACTGGCAAACCGGGCTGGTGCCAGTGATGCTCTATGAAATGTATCAGTATCACGGCATGGGCCATCAGCGCGTGGTCTACACGATCCATAACTTCAAGCATCAGGGTATCTCTGGTGCCAATATTCTCACAGCGACAGGTCTCAATCGAGAACCTTACTATTTCCATTACGACCGATTAATGGATAATTTTAATCCCTTGGCTCTGAACTTAATGAAAGGTGGGATTGTCTATTCCAATTATGTCAATACCGTCTCCCCCCACCATGCATGGGAAGCTCGATTTGAGACTGTTGGCTATGGTTTAGGACATACCCTAGAACGCCATCATCAAAAGTTTGGTGGCATTCTGAACGGTATTGACTACAATGTCTGGAATCCTGAAAAAGATAATCATATTCCCCATCCCTATACTGCAAAAGATTTAAGCAATAAGGCCAAAAACAAAACAGCACTGCGAGAGCGGTTGTTATTGAGAGATGCAGACAAGCCCCTGATTGCATTCATTGGTCGCCTCGACGAACAGAAAGGGATGCATCTGGTCCACCATGCCATTTATCATGCTCTCAAGCAGAATGCTCAGTTTGTGTTGCTGGGATCTGCGACTGAACCAGGGATTAATTCTTGGTTCTGGCATGAGAAGCACTTCTTGTACAGCAATCCAGACTGTCATTTAGAACTAGCCTTCAATGAGGAACTGGCTCATTTGATTTATGCTGGGGCCGATATGATTGTGGTGCCTAGTAACTATGAACCCTGTGGTTTAACCCAGGTGATTGGTCTTCAGTACGGGACAGTTCCTATCGTTCGGGGTGTGGGTGGTTTGGTTAACACCGTTTTTGATCGGGATTATGATCCTGAAAAGCCTCCAGAGGAGCGGAACGGCTACGTCTTCTATCAAACTGATAATGAAGCTTTAGAATCAGCTATGAATCGAGCGATTGGTCTTTGGACAGACTATCCCCAAGAATTTCAGAAACTGGTGAAGCAAGGTATGGCTTATGACTATTCCTGGAATTTGCCAGGTCAGCAATATCTAGATGTCTATGAGATGGTGCGCTGTTAAGGGGGGATCAGATAAATCTCAGAAACACCTCTACGCCAAGTACTGTGAAAAGGTATACCGACTAACGATATACGGAAAGTAAGGGGTAACTAGGCTAGGATTCACTGGTCATTTTCAGCTCACTCAAGAGGATCACGGCAGCTTGGACCATCAAGATTCCAGCTTATCTAGAACTTAGAAAATAACTCGATGCCTTGAATATGGCGAATGATATACATGGCTGGTGATAAAAATGTATGCCCATAAAGTTACGGTCATTATTCCTGTATACAATGATTCAACGCGATTGAGATTATGCTTAACAGCCTTGACGAACCAGACATATGACCAAGCTCTCTATAACGTTATTGTTGTTGATAATAATTCAACCGAGAATCTCAAAGCGGTTGTTGCTGACTTCGAAAACGTTGAATTAATTTTTGAAACTCAACCTGGATCTTATGCTGCGAGAAATAAAGGTATTGTTTCATCCGATAGTGAGATTTTGGCCTTCACTGATTCAGATTGCATTCCTAGTCATGCATGGATAGAAAACGGCGTTCATTCGCTAGAATCTGACCAAGCTGATTTAGTGGGTGGCAATATTGAATTTCTGTTTTCATCACAGAAATCTTCAGCAGAAATATTTGACTCTATTACCGCTCTTCAGGTGAAGAAGAATATTGAAACTAGGCAATTAACCGTCACAGCCAACTTGTTTGTTTATAGATATGTGTTCGATTCCCTGGGACTGTTCGACGCTAGTCTGCAATCAGGAGGAGATTTCAAGTGGACTAAAAAAGCGACTGATTCAGGGTTTAAGCTCGTCTACTCCCCGGGAGCAAAAATTTCCCATCCTGCCCGAACCCTAAGGTCATTAATCAAAAAAGGATATCGAGTCGGAACTGGACAACCCTATATCCAACTTGCCCAAAATTCTGCGGTGTCCAAAGTGATGCTCAATACCCTGCGCAATCTGTTGCCGCCTAATCCATATGGCTATTGGAAGTTTGTCGATAGTAGCGAGAGTGACGAAGCACGGCGGCGGTTTATCTCCATTTGGGCCATTGCCTGGATATCTAACACTGCTTTGAGTCTAGGTCGGTTGAATAGTATCCTCAAAATGATACTGAAAATAAATGACAAGACCTTCAATTGAGGGATGAATTGAGAGCGTGACAATCCGGCAAAATTCCCAAACTGATCCACGCTTCCTAATAGTGATTACATGATGGAAAAACGCGTTCTGGGCACGTCAGATGTAACAGTATCTCCTATCATTATGGGGTTAGCGCCAACTGTTAAGACCCTATGGGAAGATGCGAAAATCAGCAAAGTTGTGCGGACTGCTTTTGACGCTGGTATTTCTACCTTCGACACCGCAGAATCCTATGGAACTGAACCTATTCTGGGTCAGGTCTTATCTAAAGTTCGGGATAAAGTGGTCTTAGCGACTAAAATATCATCGGAGAATCTAGCTTACAATCACGTGATTGAAGCTTGTGAGTCTTCCTTACAAAAAATGAATACCGATTATATTGATATTTATCAGATTCATTGGCCTTCAGGCTTTTCAAGTGCTGGCAAAACCAATGCAGAAGTGATTCCAGCCGAAGAGACAATGACAGCTCTCAATGACTTGAAGAAACAAGGAAAAATTAGGGCGATTGGAGTTTGCAATTTCTCTCGTTCACAAATCGCAGAAGCCACCCAATATGGACGGATAGATAGCTTGCAAATCTCCTACTCACTGTTTTGGAGGTATGCAGAGAAGGACCTTATTCCATATTGCCTTCAGCATGAAATATCAGTGCTAGCGTTCTCTCCACTGGCTCAAGGACTTCTGACCGGCAAAGCTAAACCTGGAAACCAGTATCCTAAAACAGACTATCGTTCTCGAAATAAGCTTTTTTTGGGTGATAATTATCGACGGTCTCAGCTAGCTTTAGAACAACTTCGCATTCTTGCTGCAAATCAAAATATTTCTCTGAGTAACCTTGCTATTGCCTGGTTAATTGCCCAGAATAGTACTTGTGCAATTGCTGGAGCTAGCAATTCTGAGCAGGTTTTGAGTAATGTCAAAGCTGCGGATATCAATTTTTCAGACTCAGATCTTCGAGAAATTGATGTTATTGGACGCATTGTTACGGAGCATCTTGATGATAGTCCAATTCAGTGGGAAGCGTTGAGCGCACAAGATTTGATTTTGGCAAAAATTCAACGTGCGATTCAACGAATCCAAAAAAAATTAGAAAAATATCATTAGCCCTGATTTCTTGAAATTTATATTACAAATGATATCTCAATTGACCTATCTCTTCCTTGCGTGAAAAATAGGCTGTTTGCGACCATTTTCTTCTCTTTTTAGCTTTCTAAACTCGACGGTGGTGTTTGTTGAAGTGATTGCAAAAACTGATAGAAGAGGGCGTTCTTAAAGTTGATCTCTTTTATATTCATGCAGGATGAAGTCACAGGATCGGGCTGCTATGGCCATCATGGTCAGCGTAGGATTTTGGTAGCCTTGAGATGTGAAACAAGCACCATCGAGCACAAATAAGTTACTGACATCCCAGCTTTGATTAAACTTGTTGAGGACGGAAGTTTTGGCCTGATCCCCCATACGAGCAGTACCCACCTCATGGTTGGCCGTTCCTGGTGGTGCAGGTTCTGAATCTACTTTGATAACGTCTAGATCAGCTGAACGAGCAACATCCTTGAGAAAGTTAGTCATATCTTTCGCCATCGCTTGTTCGTTATCTGAGTGTTGACATTCGATATGTGCTGTCGGGATACCATATGCGTCTTGCTGTTGATGGTTTAGGGTTACACAGTTCTCGTATCGAGGCAGCATTTCTCCGTAAGCCGACATGGAAAACGTGACTGCTTTTTGAGCATTCCAGCCTGTAAAGGCTTGAACCCCATAACCTCGGATGAATTGAGGATGTTGATCCGAGAGATTTCTGAACTGGGGAATAAAAAGATTCCCTGACAGGTCTGATTTGGGGGTTACCCCCTTGAAAAATCTTTCAGGGTTTGGAATCAAACCCGTAAGGGTTATTTTTATGTGGTCCATGAGGTAATGGCCAAGCATACCTGAAGAATTGCCTAGTCCTGCAGGATGTTGATCTGTCTTGGAGTTGAGTAGAATCCTGGTAGATTCAATTGCTGAAGCACATAGCACCACGACGTTGCTATAAACCTCATAAGTCTTTTTTGTTTTCTGATCAATAAAGGCGACGCCGGCTGCTTTACCTGTCTCTTTGTCCACTAGAATATGGCTGACAACTGCTTGAGATTTCAAGGTCAGTTTCCCTGTTTTCTTAGCCGTTTTGTGAGGGAGTTTAGGCGGGGCAGTACGGCCTCTAATTACTTTGTAGTTACAAGACGGATTGAAGGTCAATGCAGATTGGAGTAGCTTTTCACCTGTCGTCATTGGCGGACAATTCAAGTAGACTGAGTCAGGCAAATTGGAGATATTCTCAACGGAGCCGTTGACCCCTATCCAACGTTCAACCCGAGTGTAATAGGGTTCTAAGTCATCATGACCAATCGGCCAATCCTCTCCATAGCCATCATGACTGGCAGCCTTGAAATTATGATTTGATAACCGATAAAGTTGGCGACCATGCCCCCGAACAATAAGACGCCCCCCTATTTGTCTGCTTCGGAACCATAGAAATGGTTTTTTGTTGGGGGTGGTATAAGGATTATTGATGTCATCGACAAAGAAGGGAGGATTGCTACCCCATGCATAGCACTGTGACTGAATCGGTTGACGCTCAATGAGTTGTTTCCTCTGGGGCACTGTACTGCTTAAATTGCCGTGCCTTAAGACTTCCCAAAGCAATTGCTTCGAGAGGTGTAGATATTTCTCAAAAAGCCGACTACCCGCATCAAGGGCAAGAACATTCATTCCACCTGCAGTAAGTTCTTTGATAGCCCAGCCACCACTCGCCCCTAACCCGACAACAATTGCATCATAGATTTTAGGTTGTGCCATAGATTCAGCTTATGGATGAGTTGTTGAGTTATACATATTTATGTAGCTTATCCCAGAAGGACGAAAAAGTGCGCAGCCTCAGCGAGGACTGAGATGTAGCACTTAGAACCATACAAAGGATACTGTGTTTGTCGGAGTATCAAAAATCTTCAAATTCCCTCATCTGTCTACAGTATGGACATATCTATGTAATCGCATGATTTATCAAGAGACCATCTGTTCCAATTTTCATCGATATCCAGAGGTAAATATAATGAGCGGCTAAATTCTACGAGAATAAACACTATATTGAATTCCTATTTGTCTTCTTTTGAACACAAAAAATGTTTGATATTCCTGACTTTAGATTCTCATAAAAACTAGATTTTTTTAGTAATTTTGTCCTCTGTCTTCTTGTCGACATGAATGAAGTAAATTCTCATTTTATTTCTGTTATTATTCCAGTTTATAACGATGCTATTGGTCTCAGAAAATGCTTGAGCGCTCTAGACATCCAAACCTATCCCAAAACGGCTTATGAAGTCATTGTTGTTGATAATGGCTCAGAAGAATGTATTTCGAATGTAGTAGACCCCTTTGAAAATGCTTTGGTTGTGATTGAAAATGAGCCTGGCTCCTATGCTGCTCGAAATAAGGGAATCTCAGTGGCAAAAGGTAGCCTACTGGCCTTTACTGATGCTGACTGTATGCCAGCTAGGGATTGGCTAGAGAAAGGGGTCGATCGTTTGCTCAGGGTGCCGAACTGCGGATTAATCGCGGGCCGTGTTGAGTTTTGTTTTCAAGATCCAGATAGACCAACGGTCGTTGAACTCTGCGATAGTGTGATGCATCTTCAGCAAGAAGCATATCTGCAGAAGTTTAATTACGGGGTAACTGCCAATGTCTTCACCTTTAGAGAAGTGTTTGACAAAGTAGGCTTATTCAATAACGAACTCAAATCTGGAGGAGATCATGAATGGGGGCAGCGAGTATTTTTATCTGGATATCAACAAAGCTATGCCAGCGATGCTTACGTACTCCATCCAGCACGATATTCCTTCGAGGCCTTGTATAAAAAAATCCTGCGAACTACGACAAACACAGGGTCATATAATCTGAATCGCGCAAAGAACGCCGCGTTTCTGAACTCTATGAGAGACTTGGCAAGAAATTTAGTGCCTCCTGTTAAAGCTTTTAATAGGGTTCAGCTAGACGATAAATTTCTCAAATTTAGATTTATGCTCATGTTAACGTTCATGAGATATCTTATATTTTTCGAAAAACTAAAATCTCAGTTTTAAAAGCATGGTTTTCAATAAAAATATTTTTATTAGAAAATAGGATAGCTATTTCTA
>CALDHF010000396.1 GCA_937941595.1 uncultured Acaryochloris sp.
TGTTAGACCTACCCGTTCGAGCATGGTGTGCATTTGGGTTTGGGATTCTGCGGGCGTCGCTAACCCGTGAATAAGCAAGGGTTCAGCCACACTTTCGCCAATCCGCATGCGAGGATTGAGACAGGCCCTGGGATCTTGGAAAATCATTTGAATTTGACGCCGACACTGGCGCATATCGCGGCCATTGAGCTGGGTGAGATCGATATTGTCAAACTGCACGGTTCCCGCCGTGGGCCGCATCAACTGCAAAATTGTTCGCGATAAAGTACTCTTTCCGCAGCCTGATTCACCCACTAGACCGAGGGTCTCACCCGAGTAGATATTTAAGGTGATACCATCTACGGCTTTAATGGCATCTGCCTTTTTTGAGAACAGCTTCGCCACAAAATTGGTTTCTAAAGTGAAATGCTGTTCCACATTTTGTAGCTGCAACAGCACGTCATCATTTGGCGTCTCTTCGACCGAGGTGTCTTCGACTGCACTGGCCTGGAGATGCAAGGCAGCCTGAAGCAACGACTGTGTATAGGTATGTTGAGGATTAGTCAGAATCTCTTGGGCTGGCCCGAGTTCGACCATCTTGCCCTGGTACATCACGGCGACGCGATCGCAATATTCACTCACCAGTGCCAGGTCATGAGAAATCAGTAACAACCCCATCTGTCGTTCTGCACACAGCCGGGTCACCTCCTTTAAGATCTGAGCCGCAATCGTCACATCCAAACTCGTGGTCGGCTCATCAGCAATCAGCATTTTTGGATCGAGCAGTAAGGCCAGGGCAATCGCCACCCGTTGCCGCATGCCGCCACTAAACTCATGGGGATACTGACTCCACCGTTCCACCGGAATATTGACAGCGGCTAAGGTATCCAACACCTTCTTTTTAGCGTCTGCTGCCGAGAACTGAGGGCGATGGACCTTAAGGGTTTCTAGACAATGCTTTTTGACCGTCATTAACGGATTCAGACGGGTCATTGGATCCTGGAACACTAAGGCAATTTCTTCTCCCCGAAATTGCTGGAGGTCTTTTCCCTTTAAGGCTAAAACTGAAGAGCCTGCAAATTCTATTTGGCCTTCTAAGCGAGTGCCTTGGGGCAGTAATCGCATCAACCCTCGACCAATCGTCGATTTCCCGCAGCCAGATTCCCCCACCAGACCCAATCGTTCTCCGGCACCTAATTGAAAAGAGACCTGATTTACGGCCCATTCTGTATCCGCTGATTGGCCTCGTTGTTGGGCATAGGCAATCTTGAGATCATCAACGGTTAACAAGTTAGGGGCAGGGACATCAAGGGTAGGACTCATAGGTGCAGGGTCAGGATAACGTTAACGCGAATAGAGGATGGACTGTAGAGAGCATCTGCACACACCAGTATAGACAGCGACCCCTAACCGGGTCTGATTTTTGCACGGGAGGACAAATAATGTCTATGATGAAGCTGTATTGAAAAGTTTTGTGAAGACCTTTGTTAGCAAACGCTGATACCAATAGTCCGATTCCCCTTTCGACGACTTGGCACCATGTAGATGTCGTCTGGCAGGCTGATCAAGCTCGTCTGCAACCTGGACTACCCAACCATCAATTGTCCCCTACCTGGCAAATGTTGATCCTTGGAGATGGATCTCCGACTCGACATTTACAACTGCTCACGGGGGAACCCACAGAAGTGGATGTGATCGATATGTCTTTTGTGGGCGCGGAGCAAGATCATGCCCCCGATTTGATCAAAGCCGTCCCTGGTCCTCGACTCCGGCGGCAAGTCTGGCTGCGCACGCCCTCGGGGCAAAGATTGGCCTACGCCACGTCGTGGTGGGAAGCCAGTCATGTGGATGAGTATTTACAAAATCGTTCCCTACCGATTTGGGCCAGCCTAGCCCAGTCCCGAACCGAACTATTCCGAGATATTCGCCAGGTTTTTTGTGGCAAATCGGCGGCGTTATCCGCTGCGTTCGATCACCCCGGTCCGTTTTGGGGTCGATACTATTTGTTCTGGCATGACGGTCAACCCCTGACTCTCATTTATGAGGTGTTTTCTCCTCATCTCGACCAGTATTTGGGACCCGTACCTGGCGATTCCCAACCCTTGGCTCAGACATAAGCGCTCTCTTCTTATCCCTAATCACTCTTGGGTAAATACGGTTTTCAGTAGGTCTCTATCCTGAGAGATCACTCTGATGAGTGTTTATTTGCTCCCCAAGGTCCAGATATGCGCTTAAATAGGTGAGGATTCTTTACCCTGCTTAAGCATTTGTGACTGACTCATCCTCCAAAAGCCGTCGCTCCCTAGCGAGTATTGCTACGATTGTTGCGATCGCAACCCTGATCAGCAAAGTTGCCGGATTAATTCGCCAGCAAGCCATCGCCGCCGAATTTGGGGTCGGTCCCGAGGTCGATGCGTATAACTTTGCCTATGTCATTCCCAGCTTTTTATTCATTCTGCTAGGGGGCGTCAATGGCCCGTTTCATAGCTCTGTGGTCAGCGTGCTCGCGAAGCACCCTAAAAAGGATGCGGCCGCCCTGATCGAAACGGTTAATACCCTAGT
>CALDHF010000397.1 GCA_937941595.1 uncultured Acaryochloris sp.
CAATGCATGAGCCAGTTCATCATGCGCATCGTCAATCCTGTGGACCAAGAAAGTCTCAAGTATGGCGTAGAAGCCGCAGGCCGTGATCTCCTGAAGGAATTACCAGCCCTCACCAAAGGCCAAGTGATTATTTCGGGCATGTGCGTCAATACTCCCGTCTTGTGTCAAGTGCGGCAACGCCTCACCGCTCATGGTGGCGAAACTTTAGATGCCCCCTCTCTCTGGCAAGCCCATTTTCAGTCGCACCGGCTCCGAGAACGGGCGGCGACCACGGCGCCATTGGCCGGACGCAGACAAGCTGCAACAGTGCGAGGTGTCTCTATTGATTAGGGAGAGCTGGAAGTGCTTGTACTTTGATTTGCTGCCATCCAGGATGCTGATTGGCAGTGATTAATCCATCGAGGCATATTCTTCGGAGAGTTCCTGGGGAGTCATCTGCTCATAGGTCTCGAAAGGCTGATGAATCCAGGGGTTGTCGGCAAGATAGTCCACAAAGTAGTTGGGTTGAATGCTTGAACAAGCTTTATACCAAATCACTGCTGTCCGAACTTCTTCTATGGTGTTGCCATATTTGCGGTCTAACCAAATAAGCGTCTGTTCTAATGTAATGCCCGAATCTACTAAGTCATCCACCAATAAGACTTTGTGGCCGAGTTGAGGGGCCGCCAGGGTTAAATCATGGCTCACAGTGAGTTGATGGCGATCTTGCCCTTGAGTGCCACCGTAGGAGGAGGTTGCCAGGATTGCCAAAGGCTGCCGATAAATTCGCGATAACAGATCACCCACCCGCAAGCCTCCCCGGGCCAAGCAGATAATTTGATTAAACGGCCAGCCTGACTGATGGAGGATGACAGCCAATTTCTCAATTTGCTGATGATACTCTGACCAAGAAACATAGAGATCGGTCATTTTGCCAGTTTACAGTCCTACATCATTGGAGCATGCTAACCCTTTTAGAGTCGCAGTCTTGAGTATAGAGCTGCACTTTTGCAATTTAAGGATTCAAATCCTGTAGTTGTCAGACACAGACATATTTAATTACGCTAAGGTTGACAGACCTGTTTTTGTGGGAGTTAAGACCTGTTATGAATCCTGATATGGTGGCCGAATTGTTGAAAAAAGGATTTCATGTAACCTTGGGAGCCACAACTTCTGTAGTGGAATCTATCCAAGATACCCGAAAGCGTGAGGAAAATTTATCTCAGCTCAATCTAGGATTCGATCGACTGTCTGAAATCTGGGCTAGTAAGGGAGAAGTCACAGAGTCCGAAGCCCGCAATATGATTGACGGGATGGCGTCCCAATACGGCGTCAATATGAATCCAATGTCGCCTGGAAGTTCATCCGCTCCGTCGGCAACTTCCCCCTCGATTGATCCGTCCCTACAGCAAGAACTCAAAACTCTGACAAATCAGTTAGCTAATATCCGCTTGGAGTTATCCCAGATGGGGGATCAAAATAAACCAGACTAAGGCCTTTTGTGGTTCGTTAGTTAGTGGTTGTCTAGGTTATCTCCAGCTTCAATCTGTCCTCACTGGGCAGCAGCATTTTGGAGACCTAAACGATGAAACAGATCAATCGGCCTCAGGCACTTCTTGCGAGTGGCATTACTAGTTTGTTAACGTTATCTAGCCTCTCGCAGATGCCTGCTCAGTCCATTCAACTTAAGGATGGAACAACTTACTTCGCTAACGTGCCTCGCTTAGAAAAGGCTCGCACCACCTTTGATAGGGCGCGAGTCTTTGGGGCGACATATTACTTCACGTTGAATGTCCCAGATGATGCCGGAGAACCATTACAACGAGTGATGTTCCAGCAGCAAGAAGGGGTAGATCGGGTTACCTTTAATCTCAAGCAAACTCGTGCTTATGCTGATGAGCAGCGTCAACAACCTCTTAAGATCGCCAATGCTTCGGTGGGGAAAGACGACTCCGTTTCGATTCTATTTGACCCACCCATACAGCCAGGTGGCAAGGTCATGATTGGCTTGCGGCCTCATCGCAATCCTGGTTCAAGTGGCGTCTATCTATTTGGGGTGACGGCTTTTCCCCAAGGAGAACAGGCCTATGGGCAGTTTTTGGGCTATGGTCGCTTACATTTCTATGATCGCTTTCGGCATCCTTTTCGTTGATGTCGACTTAATCGAGGCTCCAAAATTGACCCTGAAAACATATAACCCCCGCGCATTTGCGCAGGGGTATGTTTGTCTATAGAAGATCTGTATATGAACCTATACTAAGCAATAATTTTGTAAATGTCTGTAGCTTAGACCACAAATTTTACAATTTCTTGCTTTCACTTTGATAAATCCTCAAGTTGTGAAACAAAATGTTTGAGTTTCCGGAGATGACTTATTTAGGGATAGCGAGGGTCTCTTATCCTTGTTTAGAGTTAGGAAGTTCAGAGATCCTTGCCAGAGAGCTAGAGCCAGCGCCATAACGATAGCTCTGTTATGGCGCTGGCTCTAGCCTCCTAATTCAGCAGACTACGCAACATCCAAGCGGTCTTTTCATGGGTTTGCATGCGCTGAGTCAGGAGATCAGCCGTAGGTTCATCATTCGCGGCATCTGCTAGGGGAAAGACAGATCGAGCTGTGCGGACGACGGCTTCCTGGCCTGCAACTAGGTCTTTAATCATGTCCTCGGCGGTAGGGACGCCATCTGCTTCTTGGATAGAGGTGAGTTGGCTATATTCTTTGTAAGTCCCAGGTGCTGGAAAACCTAAAGTCCTTATGCGCTCTGCTACGGCATCTACGGCCAAGGCCAGCTCATTATATTGTCCCTCAAACATTAAATGTAAGGTTTGGAACATGGGGCCAGTGACATTCCAATGAAAATTATGCGTTTTCAGATACAGCGTATACGTGTCTGCGAGCAGACGAGATAAACCTTCAGCAAT
>CALDHF010000398.1 GCA_937941595.1 uncultured Acaryochloris sp.
CCTAATCAACAGCACTCAACTGTCAAAGAAATCTTAACTCACTGTGCAGAATACAAGACCCTGACACAGTGAGTTTGGGAGCAGCAGGCCTGGCATAAGCAAGTATGTCTATACCAGAACCTTCCGGTTCTAGAATGCCCATTTCAACTTCTGTCAGAACATCACAACAAAAGTGATTCAGAGAGAAAATTCGCTCACTATGCTGTCCCTAGACTTTGCCGATCACTGAGATAGCACCGCCTCTATTAATCCAAGTTATGGCGTTGGCGGCTCAAAACCTCTGGCAAACGCATGGGATTCTAGCAATAGGATCTTGGAATCGTTGAGCTGACCGACCAGGCAAAGCTTAACGTGAGCTTGGTTTTGGACAAATGCTTTCAGTCCTTTTTTTTGGTTGCCTGAAACATCACCATTTCCAGAACAGGTGGGATTAACATTTGCGATCGCATCGATCAAAGCCTCAGCATCCTTAACATTAGGTGCGATTTCTTTTCGGTACAGAATGCGGGGTCCTCGCCATCGAGGCGCAGAGCTTTGGGGAACAGTATAGTAAACAATCTCACGATTGCCGCCTACTCCAGACTTGGTCACCTTAAATAAGTACTCTGGATCTGGGTCAATGGATACAGATTTAGCTTCTTTGATGTCATCGACCATGAAACTGAGGGCCCGGTTGAGTTCCACGTGCCGTTCCTGCTCATCCGTTGATCGCTCATTAGCCCGCAATACACTAATTAAGCCAAACCCAGCTAGTGAAATAACCAAGCTGGTTATCACTGACGCAATGAGTAATTCAGACAGTGTAAAACCGGCTGTCTGAATTCGCAAACAACCTCTCAACAAAATATTTTGGGGTGAAGAAAATTTATTCACGGTGCCTTACATTTCACTGATGCTGCTCCATCATAGAGTCCGGTTCTCATTAGGCCAATCCCAACGGAAACGGTCACACATTTAGGTTGTATGGCACTATTCGGGATGGTGAGCCATAACGTTCCTGCAGATCCAGGATCCCGGTTTCTACCTTTGAAGTCAAACGTGATCACCCATGGGTTTGTGGCTGTTTTATTATGATCAATCGTTATCCCCTCAATCTGGCGATTGCCTGTCACTAGACAACTTCCAGTAATCGATTGATCTACTCCTCTAGGAATATTAATCGTACAATCTGTACTTCTTTTAATCGCCTCTCTTTGGGTTTCCTTAATTGCACCCTCAATTTTGGCCAAGGCATCATCAACACGTTTCTGATTCAGCCAGCCTAAGAAACCAGGGGCTGATAAGCTTGCAAAAATACCTATAATCACCACCAAGACAATACTTTCAGTCAACGTGAAACCCGCAAAGGTTAACTTGCGTCTTGAGAAAAGTAGATGACAATAGGGTCTGGGGGATAGCAAATTTAATGGGGTCTAAGTTCAGTAACTGAACTGAGGGATGAATCTCGAACGCCTATTAATGTTTCAGGCATTCATGCTCTTTTTATGCATATATTCTGTCTTGTCAGAGGAGCAAACGACAACTCAATGGATGTCATTTCTACAAAAGCTAGTTCCCTATTGCCTTAAAGATGATGTGAGTATAGAAAAAAGACTCTTGGTAAAGATATATTCTGCACAAGCCTAAAAATCATGCTAAACAGGCTTAATTAAAATCATAGGAAGTAAATAGCAACACTCATGACTCAAGCTTTGGTAAAGACTGCTAACAAACACCCCCTATGCAAGTCACGCTCCAAACCGAACACCCTGTTCAGGGGACTGTTAGTTGTCATAGCCACTCAGGTCAGTTTAATCTGTGTCGAAGGATTGAGCATCCAAGTGGTCTCTCAGAGGCATCCCCTCTCTTTCTTCTCCATCAGCAAGATGGCCCATGCCCAAAGCCTTAACCCTCCCATCAAACTCGGCATCAAACAACGCTTTGGTCAAAAAGCAGCCGACAACCTCACTATCGAAGCCCTCCCTGGCGATCAGCTCACTTTACAATTCACGACGGGCAAACAACTCCAAACTCTGACCACTGACAAAGTTGAGTTTGCGATTACTCCCATGCCTTTACCCAAGCCTCGCAAAGAGGAACGTGTCGTTCTGAGCGTCAATCGTAGTTATGAAACGGCTGAAGCCAAAGCCAATGAATATAAGGCTCTAGGCATTCCCGTTGAACTGGCCCAGCCGAAACAATGGCAGGTGTGGGCAAAGCGGGATCAATATCCCACCTCCGCTGACCGCATCCTGTTGCTAGATACCCTCAAGCAGCAAGGCCATAAAAATATTTTTCTGCATCGACGACTGCGAAAACAAAAGCCCCAACTCCATTTTGTGGCGAATGGCTATCGCTATAACCGCAATATTGTCAGTATTACCAGCCAAAAACAGCAGTTTCAGGTGGATGAGGAACGCCATGTCGGCAGTTTGCGGTTTCAGCCCAATGTCTATGGCACTTATACTCTAGTCAATAAGGTGCCAACGGAGGCTTATTTACGCGGTGTTGTTCCCTATGAGATTGGCTTTGATGCTCCGAGGACAGCGATTGAAGCCCAAACCATCATTGCTCGCACCTATGCCCTGCGCAATCTTCGTCGCTTTCGAATTGATGGGTATGAGCTGTGTGCCGATACTCAGTGCCAGGTTTATAAAGGGATTGCCAAAACCGACCCTATCGTTGATCAAGCCATTCAGGCTACAACTGGGCAGGTCTTAACCTACAATAATGAGCTGGTTGATGCCCTCTATTCTTCAACGACTGGGGGCGTAACGGCCTCGTTTCAAGATGTCTGGGAAGGGAATCCTCGGCCCTACCTAACGGCCAAAATCGATGCTCTACCTGAAGGGATTTGGAATTTACAGACCCGTAGTTTAGCCAATGAAGCGAACTTGAAAGCGTTTCTTGATCTCAAAGATGGCTTTAATGAGGCCAAATGGCGTACCTTTCGGTGGCAAGCTGAAACGCCAATCACTCAATTAAACCAGCATCTGCGCAAATATTTGCGCCAAACGAAACACCCTTTGGCGCAATTCCAAGGGATTCAAAAACTAGACGTTGTTGAACGCTCCCAGGGAGGGAGAATCCAACGTCTACAAGTCACGACCGATTTAGGCATCATTGAGTTAACCAAGGATGATATTTTACGGGGCTTTGAAGCGCCCAGAAGTCTCCTGTTTTATGTCCAACCTCGATATGCAGAATCTCAGCCACAACCCACTTCCCTTTCTAGTTTAGACCCCGCTTCACCGACCAAGGTCCTCACAGGCTATGCATTTATCGGTGGCGGATTTGGGCATGGGGTCGGCTTAAGTCAGACGGGGTCTTATCATCTGAGTGACTCAGGTTGGTCTGCTCCTCAGATCCTTAACTTTTATTATCCGGGTACTCAGGTGCAACCCCTGAATGACTCTGTTGTATTTTGGCGTCAACCTGTTCCTCCTGCTGCTCCTGAGAAACCTGTTGAGACGGACAAGACGGACAGTCCCTCGCCTAAAAGTCAGCAGGGCAATCGTTTATTGAGTCACAAAATCCCGTTCTTGCAGTCTTGGCAATGGGTGACGGATTGGCTGCCTTTATTTTGAGGATTCTGTGTGTCCTGGGGTCATACACGAGAAACGGGTGGGGTTGATGCTTCTGAGCTGTCTAAGGCCACGACTGGGATGTCTGATCCTGTTGGATCGTTGGGGGATACCATCCGCGATCGCAAACTCAGTAACGCCGTCTTAATCACCACGGCTGTAGGCACCGCAATCACCACCCCAATCAACCCCGCAGCCTTAGCCCCAACCAAAATGGAAATAAAGACCCAAGCTGGGTTTAGCCCCGTCATCGTTCCTAATATGCGAGGTGCAACCAAGTTATCCAAAATTTGCTGAACCACTACCGCCGCAGCCAATAATTTCAACCCCAACCAAATATTCTGGAGGGCAACCAGCCCGGTCACCAACAGAATACCGACGGTTCCACCAAACGGAATCAACGCCATCGTGCCAATGGTTAGGCCAAATAGAAACCCGAACGGAACCTTTAAGATCAGAAAAGTGGGTACCAACGCCGAAGTCATACAGATGCCAAACAGCAACTGACCAATAAAATAATTTTGAAAGCTGGATCGCAGGGTTGCCGATACTGGCTGTTGGTTCTCTTCGGGCAACCAATCAATCAAGCTATCCCAAAGCTGATCGCCATGCTGTAGGAGGTAGAAGGTCAAAATCACCGTGATCAAGACATCGATCAGAATATCTAGAACACTGCTAACGGTTCCCAGGGCTATATTGAGCACACTTTTCGTCAGGGCTTGTAACTGCCCCTGCAATCGATCAAATGCTTGTGCAGCCAACACATCTAAGTTGAGAGAGACCCCTCTTTCCTCAACTTGTTGGCTGAGAAGAATCAATTGTTGTCGACCCGATTCCAGCCAGTCCGGTAAACGATTGGCGAGCTGTTGGGCTTGGTTGAAAGCGACAGGCACCAAAATGATGCCTAGCCCCGACAAAATTGAGATCGTTAACAGGGCCACAATGATGGAAGCTGGCTCCCGTTTCAACCCCCGTTGCACACACCAACTCACAGGGTAGTTAAGCAAAAAGGCCAACAGAGACGCCACAACAATGATGGCAATCAACACCCCGAAATAATTAGAGATGGAGGCCAAGGTCCAAAAATTCAGGGCCAAGATCGGGGCCGCCAGACCAATCATCAATAGGCGAGACGGTACAGAGAGTTTCCGCCACCATTGAAAATAATTCGTTTTATCCATGCCCATTCTCCTGCACAGAAACACACTGACCTTGAGGGAACTGTTGTTTGAACCAACTATTCAGGTGATTGTCAACCACCAGGCCTTCGGCGTCAAGCAACCCTAGCATCCTTCAACCCATAACCGCAGAGGACAATTTAACTTCAACCCGCTCTCCTGGCGATGGATTCAGAACTTGAGTCGAAGCCCCATTGTCTTTAAGCACTTGCCGAAAGCCCTCAATGCTCCCTTCCATCGTCAATAGTTTGTCCAGAATCCCCTCATATTCAACATCCCCTCCCGACGCAGTGGGCAAAATATATTGAGGTTGCAGGGCGTTAACCACTGCTAAGGCAAAGTCTCCCCCTTGAATAAACGGCCCGAGTAAGGGCAATACGAGGTCTTGGATCGGAGCAATGATCACATCTGCTGTTTCTAGTTGCTCCAGAGCCGCATTATGAAAACCATGGGGTTCGTAATACAGACTGCTCTGTGTGGATAAGTCTTTGAGCACCAAGGCATTTTCCACCAAAAAAGGTCCAATGGGTGACCCTGGAAGCGCAGCCACTTCCAAAGCATCAGCCCAGATCGCGGTTTCGCCATGGCTCAAGGTCGTGACGTCGGTATAGCCTAAGTCCTGTACTACCTTCGTGGCATTTTCCGAAGCAATCACGGGGATAGCGTGGTCCAACTGCTTCAATGTCGGCAGATGGGCATGATCGGGCAAACCCTGGGACAGCAAAATCAGATCGATATTCTCAGGAATGTCTGGGGGCAAGGTCCGCTCGCCCTTGAAAAACCAAGGTTGGTTCCCAAAAACCAACGGCCCCACCAGCCAAGGATCCAACAAAACTCGCTGTCCAGCCATTTCAATCAGCCAGCTATTGGAATCCAACCAGGTTAAAAACATTGTTGTGCAGGGGACCAAAGTACATCTTCATGGTAAAGAATTCTGGCTCTCTCTTCACCCTCAAGATGTAGTCGCGAGGGACTAACCTTTCCTACAAGCCTTACCCCAGACTGTTTTTCACCCTAGACAAGCCCATTATCTTAAAGTTCAGAACTCCCCCCTATAGGTCCCTCAGTCATCATCCAACCTATCTGGAAATCGCCCAGACCTCACCCCCCAAGAGTAGAAATGAATTAGAGTAATGTAAAGAGAGATTAAGTTTCTAGACCCCAATCTCCATCACCCTTTATCCATCCCCAGGACGACTAAAGTAACCCATGCGCGTAATATTGATGACTGGCAAAGGTGGCGTCGGAAAAACCTCCGTGGCTGCAGCCACAGGCCTTCGCTGTGCAGAGCTGGGTTATAAAACCCTCGTTCTCAGTACCGATCCGGCTCATTCCTTAGCCGACAGTTTTGACATGGAATTGGGCCATGAAGCCGTCCAAGTCAAACCCAATCTATGGGGCGCAGAGCTAGATGCCCTACTAGAGCTAGAAGGCAATTGGGGGGCCGTTAAGCGTTACATTACGCAAGTGCTACAAGCCAGAGGCTTAGAAGGCGTCCAAGCCGAAGAGCTGGCGATCCTTCCTGGCATGGATGAAATTTTTAGCCTAGTCAGAATGAAGCGCCACTACGATGAAGGCACCTATGACGTTTTGGTGATTGACTCTGCCCCTACGGGCACGGCTCTGCGTCTCCTCAGTTTGCCAGAGGTCGGGGGATGGTACATGCGTCGATTCTATAAGCCGTTCCAAAAGATGTCTGTGACGCTTAGACCTCTTGTCGAACCCTTCTTCAAGCCCATCGTTGGCTTTTCGTTACCCGACGAAGAGGTGATGGATGCTCCCTACGAATTTTATGAGCAGATCGAAGCCTTAGAGCAAGT
>CALDHF010000399.1 GCA_937941595.1 uncultured Acaryochloris sp.
GTGATCGGGCTGGTGGACGACCTGTCCCGGTTTACCCCCATGCCTTCTTTAGACCCCAAGTCTCAAAATTAAGCGCCTTACTGGTGTTCCCTTTCCTCCTTGCCCACCGAAATCTATTTCTGGAGCAATGCCAAGTTCTGCTTTTTTTGACCGTTTGGGTGTATTTGTTGATCCCAACTTCCTATCACCTGAGTTCTGTACATCCTATCTAGCTGAAGCTCGGGAGTGTCCCTGTGAACCGGCGCGATTAACCCGCTATGGTGATGCGGTTACGGATGGGAGTCGTCGCAAAACAGGGCAGTTACAGATTACACCATCCACAATTAATTCGATTAAAGACCGTTTACTGGCGATCAAACCCAAGATTGAAGACCATTTTCAATGCCAGCTCCAAGACTTAGAACCGCCTTCTTTCTACCGTTATCAACAGGGTGATTTTTTTGGCTTACATCGGGATGTGATTGAACCCAACTTGCCCGGCTCGAATTTTGAGAAGAACAGAGCTGTCTCTCTGATTATTTTCCTCAATAGCATGTCTAGTCATCCGAGCCCATATACCTTTGGTGGTGGAGCTCTAATCCTCTATGGACTACTAGACGATCCGCGTAGCAAAAACTACGGATTTCCCCTAGAACCTGAACAAGGTCACCTCATTGCGTTTCGCTCTAGTCTTTGGCATGAGGTTAAACCCGTGACCCATGGTGAACGGTTTAGCATTGTCAGCTGGTTTATTTAAATTGGCCTCTACCCAAGACGCAGGTGATCAACTTCATGGCTAAAATGAGTCTGTTAGTCAGACCTGCATACAGGGGATTAAGGCTAGAATTTTCAAAAAACTTTATTCTTCTACCCGGCCTACATCTGTCGCAACCCTAATGTCCCACTTTTACTCAGCCTATGGTCTGACCATTCAGTCAGAGATTGAGTTGCCTGAGTTGAATGCTACCTCATCCACCGATGTGGATACTTGGATTCGCTTTGGCCCAATTAAAGATAGTCCATTACAGATCCAAAATATCCCCCATTGCTATCAAAATACCGACCGAGGGATGTATCTCTATTGGCTAGGGGTGGGCACCTTTTTGATTCAAGATGGTCAAGATATCCAGATTGATAAAGAGACTGATCTGGATGAAGATCGCTTGCGTCTCTTTATCCTAGGGGCAGTGATGGGGGTAATTCTCCATCAGCGCGGTTTTTTAGTTTTACATGCCAGTGCTGTGGCTATCCAGGGCGAAGCCGTGGTCTTTATTGGCCATAAACGCTGGGGGAAGTCCACAATGGCGGCCACCCTTCATGCCCGCGGTCATAGCTTAATTGCCGATGATGTGGTCGGTTTAGACATTCACCATCACCATCCTGTCCGAGTGCAGCCTGCCTTTCCGCAAATTAAACTGTGGCCTGATGCAGTGACGTCCATGGGCAAACAACCCGAAGAGCTCCCGCGCTTAGCGGCACAATTAGAAAAGCGAAATCACCTACTCTCGTCAGGATTTATGGCAAACGTTCTGCCGTTAAAATATATTTACGTGCTCGGCCAAGGAGACGAGATGTCCATTGTCCCGTTGAGCGGGCAAGAGACTATTCAGTATTTGTTGCAAAATTCCTATGTGATGCGCTTTGGTCAAGAACTTTTGCAGGAACGGGGAGCAACCCACTTTCAACAGCTCACGATGCTGGCCCAAAAGGTTCCCCTGTTTCGACTATTACGGCCTGCTGGTCTGGAGCTATTGCCCAATGTTGCAACCTTAGTAGAAGAACATCATCTTGCCAATGAAGGTTGAGTCTGGTTTTGCCAATTTAATCGCCCCCTGTAGTATCAAGGACTTCTTCCAGACCTATTGGGAAGCTCAGATATTGTATCTGCCTCGGAATGATGCGTCTTTCTACCAAGATGTGTTGAGTCCAGACGATATTGATCTGTTGCTGCAAAATAAAGCTCTGCTGGCGGACTATAACAACTTCCGATTGGTGGATCAGGGCAACAAACTTGGCATCGAGGTATGGTGCGATCGCCATCCCAAATCTCAGCAATATTTCATTAACAATGACAAGCTATATGAACTGTTACATCAAGGGCTAACCTTAACCATCAACGGTGCCCATAAAAAGATTCCCAAGTTGCGTCAATTTTGTAGTGCATTAGAGTGTGAACTCAAGTTTAAGCTCAGAACTAACCTCTATATCACTCCCCCCCAGGCTCAAGGGTTGGCTCCCCATTATGATGAGCATGATGTCTTTATTCTCCAAATTACAGGTACTAAAGAGTGGCGTCTCTATCACTCTCCCATTGAGCTACCCTCTCATCTGCGGGATGAAAATATTGGCCGTCATGCGTTGGCTGAACCTGAGTTGACCGTGACTTTACAGCCCGGTGATCTGTTGTATATTCCTCGGGGCATTGTCCATCAAGCGATTAGCCAAGCCTCCACCTCTATTCATGCTTCCTTAGGGTTGTATCCGACCTTTGCCTATGAGTTATTGGAAGAGTTGGTAACTTCTGCACAAGCCGATCCAGCCTTTCGGCAAGCAGTTCCTCATGGCTTTGCTACTAAAGAAGAACAACAAGCCTTTTACGAACACTTTCAGGTGCTGAGCCAGTCCCTGGTCAGCCAGATGAAGACTGAAGAGTTAGTCGAGCGGAAGTATGAGGTATTTAGATGCGATCGCAAATCTGAAGACCAAGGCCGATTCAGGGATCTGATCAATTTACCGCGACTCAACCTAGAGTCCATCGTCGCCCGCAGACCCAATATCCTATACAAAGTTGAGACTCAAGCAACCCAAGTTTGCCTGCAGTTTTATCAAAAAAGTCTCACCTTTCCCAGATTTCTGGAACCCTCCTTGATGGACCTGATTGAGAGTAAATCTCTTGCTATAAAAAATATTACGGGGCTTATTAACGACAATGGCCGATTATCGCTATCTAAAGCCCTGATTAAAGAGGGATTTCTCATTATTCAAGAGATCATGCCCGCTTCCAGTCCCTAATAATTAGCACTTGCTTGATTTATGAGCGCAATTACTGGTCTTTTATACCCTGATCATCACCCAATTAATGTTGAACACCTACACCGGATGATCCAGACCCTATTGCACCGTGGACCAGATGGCAAGGATCTCTGGTATGAACAGCAGATCGGTCTTGGGCATTGCTTATTATGGACAACTCCAGAGTCTCTATTAGAAAAGCTGCCCCTCAGCAATTCTTCCCAGACCCTAGTTCTAACAGCCGATGCCCGGATTGATAACCGGGCCGATCTTATTCAAGAATTGCATCTCAATACACCCGAAAAGATCACCGACAGCGCGCTTATCCTTGCGGCCTATGAACAGTGGGGTGAAGCCTGCCCAGAATATCTCGTGGGTGACTTTGCCTTTGCGATTTGGGATGCCACCCGTCAGCATCTCTTTTGTGCCCGTGATCACTTCGGAGTCAAGCCCTTTTTTTACTACGCTTCAGAGCAAGTCTTTGCATTTGCCAGCGAGATCAAAGCTCTATTATGTCTCCCTAATATACCCAAAGAATTAAACGAAGTCAGAGTCGCAGACTACTTGACCCTGATGTTATTTGATCCACAAATAACCTTCTATCAGAAGGTTTTGAGGCTGCCTCCTGCTCATAAAATGACGGTCAATGCCCTGACCGTCCAGATTACTCCTTATTGGTCTCTAGACCCAGAGTATGAACTCCAGCTAGAGTCTGATCAAGCCTATGCCGATCAATTTCAAAAGATTTTTACCGAAGCCGTTCGTTGCCGTCTGAGAAGTGCTTTCCCTGTAGGGACAATGCTAAGCGGTGGCATCGATTCTTCTTCAATTACCTGCACAGCAGCCCACCTCAAACAGCAAGCCCAAGACCAGACAAAACTTCCCACCTTCTCTGCTGTGTTCAATGAAATCACGGCATCCGACGAACAGGACTATATCAACGCTGTCGTCAACCAATATGACATCGACAATCATGCCATCCAAGGCGATCAATTTGGACCTTGGACAGATTATCAACAGGTGATTGCCCAGCAAGATGAACCTCTGTTTGCCTCCAACTTGCAT
>CALDHF010000400.1 GCA_937941595.1 uncultured Acaryochloris sp.
CAGCACGAACAGTGTCTGTGGCCGGATCTGGATTTCGAATCGGCACCCACTCTACGGGTAAAGGCTGCCCCACAGGGATACCTTGCTTTGTAATCGCTTGGGGGTTTCCCTTAATTTTAAGGGCTTGAAGCAAACCTCCTGCTTGCAAATCTTGAGGACGGTGGGGAATAAAACGATAAAACAACCCGTCTTCACGATCCTCAGTTTGGTAAATGATATGGCTATCTGGATCAACGGCTATCGCCTCATGGTTAAAGCGTCCCATGGCCACCAAGGGTTGAGGTTGGACGGGACCTGTGGCCTGGATCGGCACTTCAAAGTTATAGCCGTGTCGTTGACTGACCTCTGAATCTAGATCTGGCGTCGAGGTATTCTCTTCACAACTAATCCATGACCCCCAAGGCGTGGGACCACCTGCACAATTTCGATAGGTTCCCGTTAAAGACGCATACTGGCGCATCAGCTGACGTTGGGAGTTGAAGATCAGCGTCGTAGTGCCCCCATTACACTGTGGATCATAGGGATTACCGCCTTGAACCGCAGGTGTTTGGCCTGGGCTTAGTTCGTGGTTACGAACCAGGATTGTTGTCTGCTGAGGCCCTGCAAAGGCAGCCATGCCATCATGTTTGGCCGGAACGGGGAAACCGTCATTCATTCGTTCTCCCGTTTTTGAAAAGGCACGATACTGAAACCCACGGGGTAAATCGAGTAACCCTTGAGGATCGGGAATTAAGGGACCATAGCCTTCCGTATGAATGGGGGAACCCATCGCAGCCCGGGCAAACAGATGATGCAAAGGCGCACCCAGAATCGTTCCGGTCGCACTTGCTCCAGCGATGGATAAAAATTGCCGTCGTGAAAAATTCAAAGTCTGCTCCAATCGGTCTACACAAAAACGCTAAATCAGTCCGATCGATATCGGGTCTTTTATCCGACCGATCACATCCCCAAAAAGCTCCCTATTCGCGCCAAATAGTTTAATTTCTGCATTCTGCATTTCATGAGATTAGTGAAATTCAGTCACCAATCGAGTCCTTCATATTCTAAAGTTAGATGGCCAAGACCACGGGGACATGCAGCTCTGACAATCAGATTTCTCTGTCCATATTGTCGCTGTTAGGTCGTGGCTTCACCGCAGTGTTCACCTTTGCTTACGGTTTATCCATTCAATATGGCCGACACAACTATCTTTGAACAATCTGTTTACATTGCAGCCCCCATCTCAATCGTCGATCGCACGATCACGGATCAAACGTTAATGCACTTATGGCTCAATCCTTTATTGAAGTGTGACCCCGTGGGTGAGTGGAGTTCGCAGATGGGGAGTCAGACACGATTTATGATTCGCATCCCTTTTCTAAATCCCACCTTGCATAGCCGAGTTATTGAGCGACGGGAAGGGCTGGTTGTTTGGGCCTTTGAGGGCTTCTTTCAAGGATGCGATCGCTGGCAGTGCCAACCCGAAATCGGTGGCACCCGTCTCACCAATCGATTTGAATTTTGCATAGAGAATCCCTTGGTTGCCCTTGGTTTTCAAGCGTTTGCCGCTAAGCTGACTCGTCGAGATATGCAGAGCCAATTGC
Source organism: uncultured Acaryochloris sp. (assembly GCA_937941595.1). Classification (GTDB taxonomy): domain Bacteria; phylum Cyanobacteriota; class Cyanobacteriia; order Thermosynechococcales; family Thermosynechococcaceae; genus Acaryochloris. The sequence continues at coordinate 1,584 of CALDHF010000400.1, forward strand.
AACGACTGAAACGGGTGGCAGAAGAACAATGCCTTGGCTCTTAAGTCGTTATTGGACCATGGAGTAAGGAACTTTTTCCCTGGATCTCTGGTCTTCAAAGCTGCATCGGTAAACTATTGAGCACGATCTTTGTGCGAGGACAGTCCCATGAAAATCCATCGATCAAACTCTAACGCTGGTCTAGCAGCAGTATTGGCGCTAGGGATTAGTAGTGCTGGCGTTGCCCCTTTAGTACAGACTTTGCCAGTTCAGGCCCAGGTATTCCCCCGTTCGAGTCAAGGTGCAACGCTCAGCTCTGGGACCGTGATTCCGGCTGCCTATCGTGGGGCTGAGCGGATTGTTTTGAAGCCAGATGAAACCTTACCCGTGACCTTAACCGTTATTGAAGATGTGCGCAATTCTCGGGGGACGACCCTAATTCCACAGGGAAGCCGCATTTCAGGACAATTCGAACCCGAAGGGGATGGCACGCAATTTATTGCGAATACATTGATATTGACCAACCGCGATCGCCAAGACATTGCCGCGACCTCAGATGTGATTACTCGCACCGAAGAAGTGCGAGAGGGCAACAAGGATAGAATTTGGCAAGGGGCCTTAGTGGGAGGTGCTGCCGCTGCCGTTCTTTCAGAGGCCTTCGGGGATGTGGGTGTCTTTAAGGTCTTGGGGGGCGCAGGAGCTGGCGCCCTTGGGGGCTGGTTATTGGGTCGCAAAGAAAGCGTTGAAGTTGTGGTTGTTGATGCCAAACAAGATTTGGATCTAGTCTTGGACTCCAGTCTCAATCTGCGCTAGCTAGGACCCAGGATCTACGGCAGTATGGCCAGGATGAAGCGTGCAAGCACTGAGTATGCGTAAATCGTTGTCACTAATCTTCTGAATAGGATGATATCGATTTAAGTTGACGGTGTGATCATAAGACTGCTGTTCATAGCTTTCAACAACGGTCAATTTGAGTTGGCTGGCCTCAAGCTTGCCCGAAAAACAGTCAAAGGAAGAGGACGGCATAAAAAATGCCCCAACCACTTGTTTGCGGTGCATTTTAAAGACTAAATATTCTGTTTGGACTTGCTCAGGAGTTCGAGCCAGACCAAATAAGTGAATGCCGTCCCGCAGAGGATGATTGGATAAAGAAACAGCCACTGGAGATCGGGATCTGATCGTTCTGGTTTGAGGTTCAAGTTTTGAAGAAGGCTGAGCTTCAACACTGATGGCAGGGATAAACCCACTGATCAGCAATAGCACGCTGGCAGAATAAAGCAATCTTTTTCGAACCGCGCTATTGAATAGGGGCTTAAAGATATTAAGCGTTAGTTTATTCATGATCGAGAACCGGAACACACACTGAGTTCAGTTAGATTTGAACTCAAAAATGAAGGAAATTTACTAAAAATTATTTACTTGCCCTCATTCTCCCTCTCGGAGTCTCATTTGGAGTGTGTTTCTTTACAATTGATGAGATCTCGATATAAAGCTTTGCAGTATAGAGGGATCTAAATGTTCCCCAACTGGGTTCAAGGCAATTTTTCTTAACTTGTTTTAACAGTTTGGATACTGCGGTCGGGGAATTTCTCCTTTATGGGCGGGGGCATTCTTTTTTGGAAGCGCGCGCAATGATATCAATTTGGGGGCATGGTAAGGGTATACCTCGTGGTCTAGAAATTTAGATTTAGCAGAATAATAATGCGTCTGAAGTCTATGGTTATAGGATATGAAGGGTAAATAGCTTATTTTGGTACTCTGAATCGTTTATAGGTATGAATAACCTCCATTTTTGGACTTTGATATCAGCGCGAATGCGGTTTCGTTCTTCAATGATGCTGTTCTGTTCCATCATTCTGGGGGGTATTTTGACGACTGCTTGTCAACAAACAGAGGTTACGTCTTCATCACAAAATTCGACGGTCAATACACCGCATCCGGTGCGTTCTCCAGCAAAGAGGCCCGTAATTCCACCACCAGAACTGACGACTTTAGCTCCGGCACCTACTGAATCAGCCTCTCCATCACCGCCTAGTCAGCCTTCACAGGTGTCATCCTCGAAACCAGCGACTGCAAGCAAACCTACTGCCAAACCTGCGGCTGGTCGGGTCGCAAGTTTAGCCTTGCCGCCTAAACCGCCACAAACCTCTCCCCGTGTGCCGATACGGGTTGCGATCACACAACCCTCTCCCTATCTCGTCATTGGGGCCTCCACCCCAGCAACGGTCATGGATCAGCAAGGGCAATTGGTCACTAACCTGACGGCATCATCCGCAGAAAACTTTGTTCTCCAAGGGGGACAACTCCAGATTGGCTCCACTAAAGCTCCTAATATCGTTTGGGTCAAATCAGAGTCAGAGAGCGGCCTCATCTATGTATCGGGCCGTTGGTATCGCGGGGCCGTGCAGGTGGTTGCCAATAACGGCAAGCTCCTAGGCATCAATCATGTCGATATGGAGTCGTACCTTTATAGTGTGGTGGGTTCCGAAATGCCGGCTTCCTGGCCAATTGAGGCTCTAAAATCCCAGGCGATCGCAGCCCGTTCCTACGCCTTAGCCCATATTGCCCGACCCTTTAGTCCTCTCTATGACTTGGGAGATACCCAACGATGGCAGGCTTACAAGGGGGTGGAAACGGAAACCAACTCGACCCTAGTCGCTGTAGAAGAAACGGCTGGGATTGTCTTGTCTCACAATGGAGCAGTCGTTGAATCTTTATATGCAGCCTCTGAAAGCATTGTGCGGGATGTCCATAAGGGATTTGGCATGAGTCAAAATGGAGCCAATCAGTTGGCTAGAAAGCAATATAGCTTTCAACAGATTTTGGCCCATTTCTATCCTGGGACCAAGCTGGCATGGCTGCAATTCTCTTCTTGATCCACAAAAAACATCGATTTCTATAACCAAGATCGGGGTCAATTCTTTAAAAACAGGGATAGTCTCAACGTCACCCCTGTTGCGGTTCTGGAAAGATGTGCTAACTTATAGCTATTCCACTCTCGATGAGTTTGAAAATAAACCGTCCAGGGATTAAGGAGGTGATGCCCATGCAAGATAGTAGTATAACGCTGGGTCATCAAGTTGAACTAAGCCGGCTGTGGGCCGGGACTGTTCTCTGACCGACTACCCAGTAGTCAATGTCGGAGTTCTTCCGGCAGTCAGGCTTCAACTTGATTGATCCGCTAGACCGCTCCCAATTTAACAGACTCTTCTAGCCATGCTAGCCAGTTTGTTCCGATTGGGAGCGGATAGTTTTTTAAAGGGGACGGCATCTGCCAGTGGACCTCAAAATCCTTTACCTTCTGCATCGCATGATTGCTTTCGGTTCTCGAAACCGATCGCTGTTGTCGCTACTGTCGGTGCTAGTGGGTGTGATTGCGATTGATATTTTGTTCCATCGACTGTTTGTGGTCTCCGCATTTACCCTAGAGCAAAGTCGACTGCAATACCCGAATTTTCTCGATACCCTCGATATTGGCTTTGCCCCTGAGGTCTGGTTATCCCTAATCGCCCTAACCTTAGGCACCTTAGTCATTGCCATCTCCGTGGCAGCCCAAACCATCCCCAAAATTGCGGAGCTGTATATGCGGGATTGGGTCAGTCTGGCCTACATTTGGTTCTTGATGATTGGCGGCTCCCATGCCCTAGTGATTAAGTTCTATCAGGATACAGAAAGCCTGCGGTCCTCCAGCATTGTCCTCAACCTGTATATATTTTTGCCCGTTTCGATTCTGATTGCTTTTCCCTATATTTTCTATGTCTTGAAAAGCATTCAGCCGATTACGGTGATTCGCAAAATTGTCGAAACCCACCTCGCCAATATCCACAAACTGCGATGGTCTTCCGTCGGACGGCTGCTGAATAATCATGCTTATCGTGAAGAGTGTCAATGGCGTTTGCTGGAGTCTTTGAATCAGTTAGGGAATTTGCTGGAATATTTAACCTTCAAAGAACCCAAGGCGCAGGCCATCCAAAACATCAGCCTGCTTATTCAGACCTACATTACGACTAAGCCGGACATTAATCCTGAATTTTTCAAGGTGGGGCAAACAGTTTGCTCTGATATTTCTTTTAAAACCTTGATCGATCAGTTTCAAGATCTTGAACAAAGCAAAACCTTTTACGAGCAAAAATGCTTTCGATTATTGGGCAATATCTATGTTCATCTCTTAAATGATTTTGAGTTTGATCTCGCCTCTCTCTGTGCGTCTGAGATGAGTAATATTGGGCTGACCGCCATCGAAATCGAGGATGATCAGCTGCTGGAGGTGATTATCGTCCGTTTCAACACCATGTTCCGGTTTGCCCTTAAGCATGGAGTCAAACATAACGAAGCCCGTAATCTGTACAACTTGGCATTCCATTACCGAGCCTTTATTGAGCATTTAATTACCCATCACCGCATCCATCACTCCTGGCAGAGCTTCTATTATCTCCGTATCTATGGCAACGAGGCCTATAGCTATGGGCAAACTAGCCCAGCCATGTATTTTATTGTCGATGTGGTGGCAGCGGAAATGAAAAAGATTTTGATGCTGATCCATCAACAGCACTGGTCTGAGGAGATTCAGCAACAGCTCTTAGGAGAAATGCTGCTCGTGGATCGTCCCCCTGAAATCGAAACCGATAGTTTGATGCAGCCACACCTCAATAATGGCGTCAGGACGCTCCAAATTTGTTTGGCGTTGTTTTATCTCAAAGAGCAAAAATATGGTTTTGTGGACTGTATTATCACCGATATCCTCGATGATATCGAGGTCCTGGGCAAAAAAGCATTTCGGCAACGGATCAAGAAAACTTGCGATCGCTTGCGGGCATCACAGCCCAAATTTTGGGAAGATACCGACCGAGGCAATGCCAATCTCTACTACACCCCCGATCAAGATCACATCAAGCCTTTTTTGGTCTTGCTAGATAAACGCTTAGCGTAATCAGGCTTGTCGGCTTTGGTTTTAAGGTACAGTGCATGACCGATCTGACAGAACGTCTACCTGCAAACTCAACTCATACCTAAAAACAGAACTCATACCTAAAAAGAGAGCGTCGTGATTCCCAACCCTGGAGGATCTATGGTTCACCCGAATTTTCGAACCGATGCGACGACAAAGCTTCGCAGCACTCTGCTATGGCTGCTCTCTGGCGATGCCCCCTAGACACTACTGCCACTTTGCCTTTAGATAGGCATGAGCACAGAAATCTCAAGCAGATCTAATCACGCGCTATGGTGTCCTTTTTCAGTCACCTTCAAGACAATCAGGAGGTCGCTGGCCCCCCATGAATATGAGCAGTACTTTGGGGACTGGAGCAGCGCTAGGCATCCAGAGGGGTTGGGGCTTGTGAGGGATCCTGAGAGCAGATCCGCCTATGGAGTAGGCTTCAGAATTGCGATCGCAACCCCAGATCTCTCCTCGCAAACAGTGCAGCTAACCCCAAACCTCATCAGCAGCTCAGTCTATTCCGATCACCGCAGGATTTTCAGTCTGTTGTGTGAACTTAAAGCTTTCTTACTGTCAGCCAGCTCGCAGCCGTATCAGGCGAGTAGACTAAGCCCTATCCTATTCACCAAGGTTTATATTTTCATGCTTGAGGAGACCCCTTGAACCTTCGTAATTTCAACGTCCGCTCCCTCAATTTTCGGACCCTAAAACGAGAGTGGTTGATTAATCCGAAAGCCGATCTGCTGGCCGGGGCAGTGGTGGGGCTAGCACTGATTCCAGAGGCGATCGCCTTCTCGATTATCGCCGGAGTTGATCCTAAGGTGGGGCTATACGCCTCGTTTATCATTGC
>CALDHF010000401.1 GCA_937941595.1 uncultured Acaryochloris sp.
CGTCACTAGAACAACTAACAATCGCGGATCGGGTCCTTCAATCGGGCGGAGGCGCAACAACTGATCAAAGGACCATAACTCCATGGGCTGGAGTAAACCAAGGCTCCGCACACCTATCAATACTGCGGCAGTAATCACACTAGTGGGTAATAGTGTCAGGAGTGGCTGGCGACAGAAACGACGAATTTTAGACCACTGTGAAGGCTGGTGTTCTGGAAGAGATTCAGGGTTAGACAGGACAGGATCTTGAATGTCCGGAACCACACCTTCCCCAGTTGGAGATGCTGCAGGAGATAACACTGATCGCAAGGGATGGGGGGATCTGTGATCCCAGAGCAGTTCAAAAATTGGGACTCGGCCAATCCCTTTTAAGAGGTGAGTGCCATGGGCATGAACCGTAATATTAGTAAGTCCGACATTCCGTAACAACACTTCGGAAACTTCTGAGAGTAAGATTTGTTGACCATTGGCGAGTTCAGAGATTCGATAGGCATAATCGACTTCTTGGCCAATGAAGTCGTGATCCTCAGCCGTCAATAGAGGACTTCCGGTGTGCATGCCAATCCGGATTTGCAAAGGGCCAAAAGGGGTATCAATAGGATCAGTCTCATGATGCTTTTGCAATGCCACCGCCCACTGCACTGCCTGCATAGCTCCAGGAAAACTAATGAGGAAACCATCTCCCTCTGTTTTAACCACCCGCCCCCCAAAGGCGGCTAAGCTCGCTTCAACTCTTTGACGATGGGGCTGCAAAATAGTCTCAAAGTATTGTTGATTGCGATCTGTTAAATCAACCCCAGGCATCGCTTGCTTAATTGCCGTTGAACTCACCAAGTCCGTAAACATAATGGTGACGATTTTGGCCACCAAGTTATCGTTGCCACTCCAACGAGATCTCTCAGTGCCGTAACACAGCTCTTGCCAAGTCGCCGGAACTTCAGCTGGGTTTTGGCAAATAATGGGCAGCCAAGTCGCACAGGGGAAATGGGGTTCAAGATCGTGCAATCTTTCCCGAGCTTCTTTGACGGCTAAAGGAAACGATAGTCCCTGAGAAAAGGATTTGAGAAAATATTTAAGAAAAAATTGAGCCACTTGGTCAGGTACAGGTTCCCGCATGACCACAATGGCCGGAATTTGCAAGTCAGCGAGTTGATGGGCTAACCCCAGCCCATCACAAGAGTTAAAAATGGCCAATTTAAGACCGCGACTTATGGCTTTTTGCAGTGCGTATTTAAGCTGATTGATATCCAAGGTTTCTTGAGCATTCAAGCTAATATGCCCGGTATGGCAGGGCACCGGACTATGGCTATGTCCAGCAAAAAATAAGATGTCCCAGTTTTTTTCCCACAGCTGATCCGTCAACTCCTGTTGATTCGGCTCTACTAGTAATTTCACTTGGGCTTGGGGAAGCTGCTCTAGAACCTCTCTATCTGCTTGAGTATTGATGCCTTGACTACTACCTAGAATAGCCAGCACATTAACCGTAGATTTAGCGATCGATTGGTATCGGGTGCCTTCGTATATAGGGGTGCTCAAAGCTAGCTCTGCTTGCGGATAGCGCTGGAGCAATTCCCACTGATGCCAAGGTAACCGCTGCAGTTGAAGATCATCCGTCTGCAAAATCACGCGGATGCAATCACTCGGCAATAACTGCTCTAACCACTTGTCCCGAATGGGGCGAAAGGCTTCTTCAAATAGCCATTGATCTAAACGATGTTGGAGGACCTGGGCAGCTTTTTCGCAGGCTGCATACAAATCTGACCAAGCCACATTCGTGACTTGCTGCGCTGGAGCATCTAAGCGAGTGGTGAGTCCTAAAGCTAAATAAGCTGATTGCCAAGCTTGATAAAGTGTTGGAATATCAGATGCCTTGGGCAGATAGCCCACCATTTCTGTGGACGGTCGATAGTCTTCTTGGCCAATCTGAAGGATCACAGGAAACCCCTGTGAAAAACTGCCTGCTCCAATTTTTAAGACGACTAACTTATCCACGACTCCTCACATTTACAGAGCCATCCCTTCTGAGGGGTCCGCATCGTTAGCTTGAGAGACGGTATGTTTGGACCCCAGCACAAAGGTTTCGGTGATGGTCTGATTTCCCTGTTCTAGACTGAGATGGAACTGCTCTCCAGGCGATCCGCTAAATTGGAGTTGGAGGTAGTTATCTTCACATCGTGATTGGGCTTCAAGAAATGTCGTTTTCTGGGCATCAAGGATGCGTAAGACCAGATTAGTTGGTAGATAGGGTGAGTGGCCTGAAGGACGCAACTGCACACGAATCATTCGTTGACCGTCAATTTCGGTCTGAAGAAGATTCATAATTAAAACTAGAGAGATATCTGTGGCGTCGTCTTTAAACTGAACGAGTTTGGCCCGTTCAATTTGCACAGAGTCAGCATCCAGATCTAGCGTGGAAGTGGTGGCACTCCTAAAGTTAAAGGCGGGTTCAAGACTCGGATGTTGCAACAGTTCGCCTAACCGTTGCCAGCCTTGATCAAAGACTCCTTGCGCCCATTGACCTAAGTCTGTACAGGGCCCAACACTCACTAATGCAGGTTGGGGTGAAAATTCACTAAGGTGAGCCAGCAATGACTCAAGGGGTTGTAATTGCTTTAAGGAGATATTGCCTGCGATTACGGCAGGCGTAAATCCTAAGAGACTAGCCTGATGCTGCTCATCATTGATCATAACGAGCAAATAACCGATCCGATCAGACCAGACTTCTGGGGGTATGGAGCAGGTGGTATCGTGGGCAGCAATGGGGCGACATTCTAAGCGGCCAATCCCAGAAACTACCAAATCCGCAACATCTGCACCTAGACGCACAACGGGATTCCAACTATCGCTGGCTTCCAGATCATAAGCAATACCCATTAAATCCAGGTAATCTTTGACAGCCCAGATAGCTAGGGTATTGAGATAGACCTGCTGGACTTTTTCTGGTGTCGATTGTTGGCGCCCAAACTCTAGGGCTATACGTCGTGCCGTTTGGGTTATGGGTAAGGCCAAAGAATCGCTCATCAAGGGAAGCATGCAGTCAAAATCTCGAACTTCTATTATAGATATCCTTGCGACTGACCAAAATTACGCAAGCGAGGTAAACATTGTCGTTGAAAAAAGCTGCTCAGGGTGGAAATAGGCAAATCGAATTCTGTCGAAATCTTCTCCCAGCTTTGCTCTGGAGGCATTCGCCTCAGTATTAATGCTTGGCAACTCACATCAGGACGGTGTTGAATATGAATGCTTTGTAACTCTCCTGAAGGATCCGTTTCGACCCATTTGAGAGTTGTTTCTAAGATAGGAGGGGTATCAGGGGGAGCTGCCAAGTTCTCAGTAGTATCTTTGGTTTTGCCCGTTTTACTCGAAACAATGGAAGAAGTACATCTAGACAAATGTTTTTGTCTAGCGATGCGAAAGTCTTGTAGTCGCCATTTCAAATATCGATTTAACCATGTAATAACGCTACTGCGATCAGGGTCATATTGTTCTCCTGTCCCAGGCTCGCAAACATTCTGACAGAAGTAAACCCAAGTCTGCTGCAAAGCATCTTCATAGTAAGGGGTATGCTCATGCCACAATTTATGGGACTGCTCGATGAGCCGAACCATTTTTGTCAAGCATTGCTTGCGTTTTAGATGGCCTTTAGGATACTGACGCGCTTCTATAACCAGCCGACGCAGCTTGTCTTCGAGAGGTAACATGCGCTGTTTAGTTAGTTGCATAGGCCACCCACCTTGTCCCCCTAGGAATAATGTATTTAAGAGTGTTAAACGTCTATGTTTAAGTAATACTTAACGCACTGACGTTTGTGAAATATGACAACAGCTTACGATCCTAACAGTATTGAGATATAGGTTAATAACTCGATGAACCCTTTCATCTAGCTTGACTCAATGGGACTGACCGAATCGTTTGGTTCTTGTCTGCATATCTCGAACATTACTAGAGAATCAAACCTGGAGATGTGAGGTGAATCACTAGCTTGTTGATGAAGAAACAGAGTAAACCCTGCTTCTAAATTTGCATATCAAGAGAAATAAAGGCAAGTACACTAAATTTCTAGTTTTTGCTAGGAAGAGGGGTGTTGAGACCGACAGAGATGACTAAACTTAAAGGTGAGAGTAACGTGCCTTGTACCTTGAATAGTTATGAATTCAGATTCATCCAATACGTCATCAGCTCCCGAGGCTGAACAGTCTAGTATCACTACACAATTCAGAAATTTATTGGTGGTTGTGATTGCGATCGCACTCAGTATCGTCTTATTTATCAGCTCCCGCCAACAAACGGAACAACCCTCCCTATCTACATTGGCTGCAAATTCCACCCCCTTAGACGTGGCACTCATCAACCAAAAGCCAACACTGATGGAGTTTTATGCGAACTGGTGTACGAGTTGTCAGGCGATGGCCGATGACATGCAAAGTCTCAAGGATGAATTTGGGGATAGTGTCAACTTCGTCATGCTGAATGTCGACAACAATAAATGGCTACCCGAAATCTTGAAATTTGACGTAGATGGCATTCCTCATTTCGTCTTTTTAGATGCAGAAGGGGACGTCCTGGCCAGTACCATTGGCCAACAACCCCGCAGTATTTTGGCTGAGAACTTATCGACCCTAACCGCAGAGGGCACTCTATCCAATCCACCAGTGATTGGACAAACATCAACCTTTCAACCTGCCGTGAAGGGGAACAATGATGATCCTCGAAGTCATGGCGGATTACCCAGTAGTGCTTCTTGAAGCCAAGGCCTGAGGCATTGACCCCCAATTGGATGCACTCAACTTTTCATATTCTTAAAGAGATGAAGAGTTTTCACCTATAATGGGGGTTTGTAAATATAAGTTTTTGCACCGTTCGAGGAGGAAGATTGTCAAAGTTTATTCTTAAAGTTCTCTGGCTAGATGAAAACGTTGCCCTAGCAGTTGATCAAGTGGTTGGTAATGGCAGCAGCCCTTTAACCTCCTATTTTTTCTGGCCCAGAAATGACGCCTGGGAAAATCTAAAAACTGAATTAGAGAAAAAAACCTGGATTGATGAGGTTGAACGTATCTCTATCCTCAATAAGGCCACTGAAGTCATCAACTATTGGCAAGAAGAAGGGCGCAGAAGACCCCTAACAGAAGCAAAATCTCGCTTTCCAGAAGTGATGTTCACTGGAACTGCATAGAAAACTTAGATTCTAGAATCTAAGTTGTTTTCATCGCATCTTCACTTCGGTTGAGTCTCTAGTCCACTAGACTTCATAGGGTCTAATCGTTTGATATCTTTTTTTGACAGAGGGGTATCACAGCTTGTGGCATTTGCCTCGCCCCCAAGACACTTAAAGACCCTCAAAAACGCCTAGATTGCCAAAAACTTCGCGCTGATTATCTTGGCACGAAGTTTTGTTTTTCTCACTGACCAGAGATAGTGTCTGGCAGCTGTTCTGGGTTAGGGCGCGGTAGAGAGTTGGGGGCAGGGAAGTGGAGTTCTAACTTGTGAATCTGGATTCGATCTAGACGTGGTCCATCAGTCGAGACAATTGTAAATTCCAAATCGTTGAACCGATAGATCTCACCTTGTGAAGGCAGTTTCTGAAGTTGGAACAGTAGAAAGCCACCCAGGGTTTGATAGTCATCGACAATGGGCAGATCGATACCTAGATACTCATTTACTTCATCTAAATCTGTTTGCGCCTGCACGACAAACGTATGGTTATCCAGCTCTCGGATATGGGCCGTAGGTGCGCTGATGGGAGACTCATCTCCACCAATAATTTCATTGACTAAATCATTCAGCGTCACTAACCCTGCGGTTCCATTCACCTCTTCTTCTCGCACCATCACAATATTCAGGTGATATTTTTGCATGAGTTGCAACACTTCGTTGATGAGAGTACCTTCAGGCACAAACCAGACCGTTTGCACCCAGGCTTTAATCGGGGTGTTTTTTTGCAACTCTCCCCGGGCTAAAGCCCCCGCTAGCTCTTTAAAGCGCACAACCCCCCGAATATCATCTAAAGACTCTCCTATCACTGGATAATAATCATGGCCAGAATGGGCTACCTCTTCTAGAAGAACTTGAAAAGTAGCAGATTCTTCGAGGGCATCAATGCTCGTCCGAGGAATCATGACTTCTTCCACTAAGACATCTGCAAACTCAAATACATTGGTCAGTAACTCGCGCTCATCTGCTTCTAGTCCTGTGGATTCTGTAGACGTCGCAATCATTAACTGTAATTCTTCGGGGGTTACTTGGCGGTACCAGTCTTGATCTGAATATTGAATGCCCACAATTCTGAGTAAACAATGGGTTGACTGATTCAATATCCAAATTAAAGGGTTAAATAACCGGGCAATGGTCAAGCTAGTAGGCCCCAAAAAACGAGCCAGTTTTTCTGAGTAGAGGAGTGCTACGGCTTTAGGACACAATTCTCCTAGAACAATTTGTAGATAAGCAATCGCCACAAACGCCATGGGAACCGCTAAAGAATGGGCGACGAGACTTTTGGTTTGACTGGGCAAAGCACTTTGCTGGAACCAAGACACGATTAAAACCGCAACCGTATTTTCGCCAATCCAACCTAAAGCTAAGCTTGACAAGGTAATCCCAATTTGGGTGGTTGACAGTAACCGAGCGATATCCTGTTGGAGACGCTGTACCAGTTTGGCTTGGACATCTCCCTCCTGCACCAGTTGGTTGATGCGGGATCGGCGAACAGCAACGATGGAAAATTCAGCCGTTACAAAAAAAGCATTAATGACGATCAAGGCGACTATAGCCAGGATGCGTGCACCTACTGCTGCCACCCCCAGCGATTGCCACTCAACAGCAGATCCTAAAGCACTAAGATTTATCCCATGGATAAATAGAGGGTATACAGTCATAAAAGTTGAAATTTAGCAGGAGCTGGCCTATTCACCTGTCTATTAGTCTCTTATTCGGATGCATCAAAAGCTGTCTAATAAGTCGTTGGCTGATCTGCTGATATCTTCTGGACAGCAAGCATCAGTCATCTCCACCATCGGATTCATTTATTTGAACCGGAATATTCTGAACATCTAATTTTACGTTTTGGTCAGGATAATCATTGAGGGAGAGGGAAATCTTTTCTACGCTCTCAGGGGGCACATCCAAGATTTTGATCGTGCCAAAGAATATCTCGCCCTTGGGTTTAAACTCCGTGGGTAGCCCCCGAATCTCTGAAAATAGTGCTTGCCCTTGATCATCTGTGATATCTAGAAAGGTATAGACGAATTGCAAGGGTTTGTCGCTATTGTTTTGCAACGCAACGTTGAGAGTGAGGGTATCGTCTTCCTGAGACAATGACTTCACTTCAAAATTCATGCCCTTATTTTCAACTTTGATGGGCAGGGATTTTGGCTTAGACTTTGAAGATTTCTGATCTTGTTCAGAAGACTTTGCTTTTGACTTATCTTTGTTCTTTTTGGGCGCAGCCTTTTTCTGCTTGGCCACTTTTGCACCACTCGTTTGGGCTTTCACCTTCGCCACTAAATCTTTTTCGCTTAGGAAATCTGCTCCTTGGCGAGGACGTCGATCTAGATCATCACCATTATTCAGAAATGGGTTTGTGGCAGGCTGAGTAATCCCCTTTAAGGATTGGCGAGCAAAGACATACCCTACCGCACCGCTTATAGAGCCAACGATCAGCATCAAAATAAGCAACACGAACGTTCTTTGGACCGAAGGATCAATTCTAAAACGACGCTGCGACTTAGGTTTGGATTTGGGTTTAGTTGTTTTCGCCAAAGTTACACACTTAAGCCTTTTACAAAAAGATGTCTGAGCAATAATATTCTGTGGCTCAGTGTATGCCAAAACGATGCAATATCTAAAAATGACATTACACAGATTCAGTAATAATATAACTTAGACAATTCCACAGTTGATAGTGTTATAGTCATTCTGGTCATTGGTTTGAGTCTTAAGATTGCCACAAGAATCCTCATCTGTCGCACCCTGAGATTCATTGCCTGGTCCACAATTAATGCAGTGCCTAATCATCGCCAGGGTTGGCCGAGCGGTTGAGGCAGCGAACTCATAATTCGCCCTAGGCAGGTTCAACTCCTGCACCCTGGATTACAACACTTCTAAAACAGACAGCCCGACTTTCGCTTTGAAAGTCGGGCTGTCTTATGTCTGTATCCAGAAATCTACATCCGTTACCAAAGAGCAGGTACGGCAGGTGCGGCATCAGGAATATATTGGGGAACGGGTGCAGATTCTTCTGAATTTCCGGTTCCTGCAAAACTTTGTAATTCTAATAAAGAGGTCTGATACGGATTGGCCAGGTCCCGAGTTCTCATTGTGGGAAAGTCATCATCTTGCTGTTGCAGCAAATCTCTGTAAATGACTTCAATCCGCTCAGCAGAATCTTTAATGGCCCCTTCAGGGGTACCCACACTAAAAAGAAAGCTGGCATCGCCCCCTAAGTCTTCGTCAGTCCAGTAGCTGTCTAGATTGGATTGCTTATTGAGCGTTTCAGAAATTGTAGGTTGACGCAGCGGCTGATCTTGCAGATCAACGTCTTGAGCTACGGCAATGCCACTTCCAGTCAGAACCAAGGTGGCTAGTGCTATACCCCCACTCCAGTGTTTGAAGCTCACACCCATGCTGATTATCCTTAAAACAATAATTTTTTTGTCTGATATGTTCTAGTCTACCCATTTACTTACATAAATTGTGCCTTTGGCAAGACGTCACTTTGTAAATGCGTAGATTTTCTCAACGGTGATGGAACTTGCCAGCATTTTATAGGCGTGGGGGGCCGTTATAAGTAACAGTGACATCACTGTTCTGGGTAATGGTGACCTCAGACTCCAAGGTAGGGGTCACATATCCTGGCGTCCCACCTCGAAATTTAAAGGTGATGCTGCCATCTTGATTTTTGATGTGCGGTGAAGCGGCAGCCGGGCCAAACATGGCAGATTCTGGGCGATACTTGGACAAACCGCCATTGGCCTTAATAGCCGCTTGTCTAGCCAAGTTCTTGGCTCTCGATAGAAATAAATCGTTAACTGCATTGTTGTTGCTAGGGATGGATGTTGCCGATGTTTGGGGTGTGCGACTATCGGCAGGAGATGGAACGGGCTGTGCCAGAGGGGCCGCTGGCGGTTGTTGGACCTGACTAGGAATCCCAGGTAATATCTCAGCAGACTGGAGTGGCGGTAAATCGGGAGTATTGGGAAGAGGCGCTATGGGCGCTTGAGATGCTGGAGTAGGAGTAGAAGGCACCACAGGAATGGGAACTGGCTTTTCGATCGGGGTTCCGGGTGGGAGGGATTGTGTGGGTGGGGGACTGGCTGGTTTAACTTTCGCCATAGCCACATTACGAAGCGGACCATTGTATTGAAGCTGAACCTGCCCGTCTGACGTGACGATGGCAATAGTTTCGATGGTCGGTGTTGTAAATCCGGGGGCACCCCCTTTGAAGGTAAAGGTCACGCTACCCTCTGGATTTTGAACGTAGGGGGCATCAATGGCTGGCCCATACATGGAGGCTTCGGCTCGGTAGGCATTAAGCCCACCATTTTGGCGTTCAGCAGCTTGTCGTGCTAGATTCTTGGCCCGCGTTAGGAAAAAGGGATCAGCGGGTTTGGAGGGACTGGGAACGGGACTGGAGGGCTGGGCATCCGCTAGGCTCCCCCCCAACATCAGAGGAACTATCAGAACCAGTGAAGGCACAAATTGCCGCATAACCTAAACCTATTAGAAGAGATAAACAAACGCCTTGTCTGACCTTAACGGTTGGACATTGATGAATCTAGTGCTGGACTCATAAAATGACTGCCTCCTCTTTGATACGCAGAGCCGAGGACAGACTATCGCTAAGGTCCTCTAGATAGCCTTGATGCTACTGAACCAAATCTTTGAGTTGGTCAATAATGGGGGCAGAATCTGCAGGTGGAGCCGGAGCCGGAGGAGTGGTAGGAGGTTGTTCAACAGGCGCAGGAGCAGCCGGAGCAACCTGATCCGTAGGAGTGATTGAAGGCTCAGGGGCAACTTGCCCCGCGCTGGCTGGACGGAGAGGGCCGTTATATCCAAGAGTCACAGCACCCTCTGGGGTTACTGTTGCCACTGTTTCGACGGTTGGTGTTGTAAATCCAGGGGCTCCTCCTTTGAAAGAGAATGTGACGCTGCCGTCTTCGTTCTCAACATAGGTAGAATCAATAGCAGGACCATACATTGCTGCTTCGGCACGATACTGACTGAGACCGCCGTTTTCACGCTCAGCCGCTTGTCGGGCTAAATTTTTGGCTCGGGTGAGGAAGAAAGGATCTGCTTTTGTTGCCGCTTGGGCGACCAGGAGAGGCTGGGAAAAATGGGTCTGATGGCCGTTTTCTTGAGCTTGAATCGCTGTTGATGTCGCTATTGGCAAGAACAGCACTGATGAAAATAGTAGGAATTTATGCATAAGTTTTGACTGGGTAAACAATAACAACACCTAGATTTCTTTGTCGAAGGGCTTGTTTGCGCTTCTGGGATCATCGTCAGATCGCTTAGACGCTCCCTTTGTGAACCTGTTCCAATCTCAAGGGGGTTAAGAAGTAATCCAGTCTGCATCCTGCTAGGTGACAGCGCCTTATATGCAGACCATTATCCTTGGCCGTTCCTAGATTGAGAGGCAGAGGAGCCGTTCTATTCCTTACAGAAGGATCGTCGTCATAGTATGGTACGAGAGCATTGAGCAATTTTTCAATTTATCTCTATTAACTAAGACCATGACATCCATTCGTATCGGCAATGGTTATGATATCCATCAACTTATCGAAGGACGTCCTCTTATTTTAGGTGGGATTCAGATTGAGCATCATTTAGGGTTGAAAGGCCATAGTGATGCGGATGTGTTGACCCATGCCATCATGGATGCCCTGTTAGGTGCATTAAGTTTAGGGGATATTGGCCATTATTTCCCACCGACGGATCCCCAGTGGGCGGGTGCCGATAGTCTCAAATTGTTAGCACAGGTTCATGGTCTGGTAACGGAACGGGGATGGCAGATTGGCAATATTGATTCGGTCGTGGTAGCTGAGCAACCCAAGCTGAAACCCCATTTGGATGCGATGCGTAATCGCATCAGCAATGTCTTGAATATCACCCCTGACCAAATTGGCATTAAAGCAACGACCAATGAGAAACTAGGGCCCGTCGGCCAAGAACAAGGTATTTGCTCCTATGCAGTAGCATTATTAACTGCTGCAAACTAGATGGGCTGCTGGGGGTAAGGTCTGTGACGATTGATAGTCCACTGATTTTCGGGGTTGATCTGGGGGGGACTGCCATTAAGTTGGGATGCTGTGGATCTCAAGGGCAGTGTTTGCGCTCGGTGACGATTCCGACGCCACAACCGTCTGTGCCGGAGGCTGTAGTGGCTGCGATCGCAACCGCAATTCACACCCTCGACCCCGACCACAATATTCCAGCCATCGGCATTGGTATGCCGGGTCCTGCAGATATCACGGGCCGGATTGCTAGAGTGTCCATTAACCTTGATGACTGGCATAACGTGCCTTTGGCTGAATGGATTGAGGCTAAAACAGGCCGACCTACAACCGTTGCCAATGATGCCAATTGTGCGGGTTTGGGAGAAGCGCTTTATGGCGCTGGGACGCCGTTTCAGAACCTGATTATGCTCACCTTAGGAACTGGAGTAGGGGGAGCTATTATTCTCAATGGTGAGCTGTATACAGGGCGGGATGGAGCGGCAGGCGAACTGGGCTTGATTACGTTGTGGCCGGATGGTCCGCCTTGCAATAGTGGCAATAACGGATCCCTAGAGCAATTTGCATCTGTCCGTGCCATTCGTCGAGATCAGCACTGCGAACCCCATCAATTGGCAGAGCAAGCTCAGATGCAAGACGAAGCTGCGATCGCAATCTGGCATGACTATGGTCGTAACTTAGGGGCAGGGCTAGCTAGCCTAATCTATGTCCTAACTCCCGAAGCCGTGATTTTGGGAGGGGGCATCGCCGCCAGTACCGCGTTATTTCTACCGTCCCTGGAAGCTGAAATTGAACGCCGGGTGATGCCCACATCCCGAGAGAATCTGGTAATTTTACCCGCAGCCTTGGGCAATCAGGCGGGTATGATTGGGGCCGCCCAACTAGCTCGACAGCGATTCAGATACTAGCGGTTCGGCAGCTTCATGATGATGGTTGGGAGCAACGCTGCCCTCAGCCAAGCAAGCTTCTACCAATCCCTTGAACAGAGGATGAGGAGTATTGGGGCGAGATCGGAATTCTGGATGAAACTGAGTCGCAATGAAAAAGGGATGGGAGGGGAGTTCGATCATTTCCACGAGACGACCATCGGGAGAGGTCCCACTAATCACATAATCAGAGTCTAAGAAGAGGGGACGATAGGCGTTATTGAATTCGTAGCGATGCCGATGCCGCTCATACACAATGGTTTCTTCGGGATAGAGGCGGGAAGCGAGGCTATCGGCCAAGAGTCGGCAGGGATAGAGGCCCAACCGCATAGTTCCGCCCAAGTCCACCACGTCTTGCTGTTCCGGTAAGAGGTTAATCACGGGGTTGCGCGTTTCTGGATTAAATTCAGCACTATTGGCATCATCAAAGCCAGCCAGATTCCTTGCCCATTCAATCACCGCACATTGCATGCCTAAACAAAGCCCTAGGAAAGGAACGCGATGTTCACGGGCATACTGGATGGCAGCAATCTTCCCATCCACCCCTCTGACGCCGAACCCTCCAGGAACAATGATGCCCGCCGCTCCGGCCAAATATCGATCGGCACCATTCGCTTCAATCTCTTCCGAATTGACCCAGCGGAGCTGCACCGCAATCCCTTTGGCCACAGCCGCATGCTGGAGGGATTCCACAACCGATAAATAGGCGTCACTGAGCTGCACATATTTGCCAACCAGGGCAATTTCGAGGGTCTGGGACGGGTGATCCAGCTGGTGAACGAGGGCTTGCCACTGGCTCAACTCTGGCTGCCGTTGTTCTAGGCGCATAAATTTGATGACCTGCTGAGCTAAACCCTCTTGTTCGAGAATGAGAGGTACAGCATAAATACTGCTGGCATCTTTGCAGGTAATAACAGCTTCAACGGGAACATCGCAAAATTCTGAGACCTTCTCTTTAATGCCTTCAGATAAAGGTCGATCGCATCGACAGACAAGGATATCAGGCTGGATACCAATAGACCGGAGTTCCTTAACAGAGTGCTGCGTGGGTTTGGTCTTCATTTCTCCGGCAGCAGGAATCCAGGGCATAAGGGTGACATGGGTATAGAGAATATTGTCGCGCCCCACATCCTTGCGGAATTGACGAATGGCTTCTAAAAACGGCAAAGACTCAATATCGCCAACGGTACCGCCAATTTCAGTAATCAGCACGTCAGGGGTTGCTTGCTTAGCTACCCGCATAATCCGATCTTTGATTTCAGTGGTGATGTGGGGAATCACTTGGACGGTGCCCCCTTCGTAATCCCCACGACGCTCTTTATTCAAAACGGACTGATAGATAGACCCCGTGGTCACACTATTGAGGCGGGACATAGGCGTATCAGTAAAGCGCTCATAGTGACCCAAATCAAGATCCGTTTCAGCGCCATCATCGGTGACAAAGACTTCACCATGCTGAAAGGGGCTCATGGTGCCCGGATCCACATTGATATATGGATCCAGCTTTAAAATGGAAACAGAGTAATTGCGGGATTTGAGAAGTCTTCCCAAACTGGCAGCAACAATGCCTTTGCCAATACTGGAAACCACACCGCCCGTTACAAATACAAATTTAGTCATGAGCAGCCCTACTCTCTTTTGTCCATTCGACCTATTCTGCCATAGGTTACTAGTGAGGATTATTAATCTTCCACAACGCCTTTGATTACGACTTCATCTCCGAGGGCCAAAGTTTGTTTGTGGGCATTAGGGATACGAGTATTCACGGCCAGTCGATAAAAGTGATTGAACCGAGCTGGATTCACCCAAGGGGGCAAAGACTGCTGGCGTTGTTTGACAAAGATTCTTTGGAATTGGGGAGTCGCGATTCTTGACTGGGGATGGCGGGTAGGGACAATACAGCGTTAACAAGGATTGACCCCTTCTAGAGTGACAGCACCAATTTGAAATTGAATATGCTGGGTCGTGCCTGCAAAGAGCTGATCTTCCCAAAAAGCAGGTACCCCACCAATTTCGAGGTTGGTGCACAGTCGTCGACGTAGATATTCTAGAGTCAAATCGGGGTACCAAGAGGCCATAAGCTCTAAGGTGGCTACTGATCAGGGTTGGCTCCGGAGACTCTGTAACGTCGGGAAAGCCCATCGTTATATTTTGCTAAACCTGAATATCCTAGGCATAAAAATGGCTCAACCAAGTTTCTAAGATATTGCGATCTTCCTCGATATAAAACGATTGGGGATCAGTCTCTCCAGCTTGCAGGGTTAGGGTTTGGAAGTGGTTGCAGATTTGCGATCGCAACCCATGAATCCGAGCATTACGTTTGCCATTAACCACGCCCCCTTGACTATCAAAGAACGCATATTCATGATCATGGGCTAAGGCGCCAGTTGCCAAGACTGTAGCCTTTTCTACTGTGATCCCCTCCAATGACTTAATGGGATAAAGATCAATTCTGGCTAGGTGCGGCATCCACTTGACTCAGCTCAATAATATTGCCATCAGGATCGTGAACGAATAAAGCAGCCCGCCCAGAGTGGCTCAACTGGTAGGTCAATCCTGCGGCTTGCAGTCGGGCTTGATATTCCTCTAAGTCAGTTACGGCTAAAGCAACATGGCGGTTCCGGCCCCATCGATCGGGATCAACCTGGTCAGCCTTGTAATTAGCAGCCACCATCACATGCAATTGTTGTGTCCCAATCTGATACCAAGCCCCTGGAAAATCAAAGGGACGGTGGCATTCCGATAACCCTAGTACGTCTCCATAAAAAGACCGAGACCGCTTCAAATCTTGGACCAATAAGGCTGTATGCAATAACTGAGTGACCGTCATGGTTCTGGCTTAGCCTCCGGCTTCAAGTAAACGTGCCAGACCGTAATGATGCCGACGGCTAGCAAAGCGCCTGTAATATCGATGAATACATCCATGGGAGAAGCACCTCGATTCGGCACAAACCGTTGGTGAACTTCATCTGTAATCGCAAACACAGCAGATCCAGCCAGGGCAAACGGTAAGACTGATTTCCAGGAACGCTGTAGCCCCAGCGTGCCGACACCAAAGCTCAAGCAGGTCAGGACAGCATATTCAGTCAGATGTGCCCCTTTCCGGATCAGAAAATTAAGTTGACCGAGTTGTTCGGGTTTAAGACTTTCTAGAAGGGCAGGGAATCCAAAACTGAGGAGGGTTTCCAAAATAGACTGGGTATGGTCTCCTCCCCAACGCTGGGTGGAGAAATGGAACATCACCGCCATCCACAATAACCAACTGAAAATTTTTATGCCGTTCACTGACAGGGAATTGTATTTCAATAGGACTCACCATCAGTATAAGTAGATTGAGCCAAGAATCAGAGGGTGGGCCTGAAGCAATGGGGTTTGACAAAATCAGTGAATCTCCAAAGAGATCGTTCAAGATTGAGACCTGGGGATCACTCTCCCTGCGAGGGTTGGAATGAAGCAACGTTATAATTAAACGTTTCGCTTTGGCGAAGCCAATATTGCTATTAGTTGGCCTGCACTTGTGTCTAAATCTACTTCATCCTTACCCGTTACCCTAGGTATTTCAGGAGCATCGGGATTGTTGTATGCCGTACGAACGATTAAGTTTCTGCTGCGGGCTGAGTATGCCATTGAGCTGGTTGCGTCTAAAGCAACGTATCAAGTTTGGCAAGCGGAACAGAATATCCGTATGCCCGCAGATCCCAGCAAGCAGGAACAGTTTTGGCGACAACAGGCAGGTGAACAAGGCGGGAAGTTGACCTGCCACGCCGCTACGAATGTGGGAGCCGGAATTGCGAGTGGTTCTTTCCGAACCTTAGGAATGCTAGTAATTCCTTGCAGTATGAGTACCGTTGCCAAGATCGCTACGGGGCTCAGCTCAGATCTATTGGAACGGACCGCAGATGTCCACCTCAAAGAACACCGCCCCCTCGTAATTGTGCCGAGAGAAACGCCCTTTAGCTTAATCCACCTACGCAATCTCACCACCTTGGCAGAGGCAGGAGCCAGGATTGTCCCGGCGATCCCAGCGTGGTACCACAACCCTCAAACTATTGAAGATTTGGCCGATTTTGTCGTAGCACGAGCGTTAGATCAATTAGGGATAGATTGTGTTCCCTTAAAACGTTGGCAAGGTACAGACGTGCAGACTTAGAGATACTCACAATAACTAAGGCTAGGAATTTCATGTTCCCTATCCTTAGTTATTGTGAGTTGTGAATCAGCTTATTGGGGAAGGTAGTTCTGGAGTACAGACCAGCCTGTCCAAGAGACGAACGTCAAGGCCAGAAAAAGCATGCCGTTAATGCTGACATGAA
Organism: uncultured Acaryochloris sp.; assembly: GCA_937941595.1. GTDB lineage: Bacteria > Cyanobacteriota > Cyanobacteriia > Thermosynechococcales > Thermosynechococcaceae > Acaryochloris. The sequence goes on from CALDHF010000401.1 coordinate 16,468, forward strand.
GTGGGCGGGCCCAGGGCCGTTTAGGGTGAACACGACTTGCTGCCCATGCAGAACCGAGGGTTAAGCCTGCCACTAGCAAACCAGCAGGCAAGTGAGATGAATGCCCTACTGTACCTTCATAGGTGGAAGCACCCAAGATACCAATGGTCATTAATTCCAAAATTGTCAGTACTAGCGTAATACCCAAACCATAGTGGATATAACGTAACCATCCCCAAGATGCTTCACCGTGACGGAGCCGCAGTCTTCTTAGGGCAATCCCTAGTACACCGAGTCCTATGTATAAAAAAACAGCCAGCGTCATGGAAAAAGCCGTTACTGACGCAAACAACATAGGAGGGGGCGAATCCATACGCGACCTCAACAACATCAAGCGTTTCTGTCTTAGCAGTATATCCTCCCAATATCCGCAAACAGACTAAGAAAAAATACTTAATACTCATGGTTTACATAGGCATACATCAATATATTTCTTTACACAAATCCTGTTACTTTCATTAAAGTACTTAAAACCCATAGATTGCAGCAAGTGTGGCGATTCAAACTTCCATGAGTTAAGTGGAGTGATGAGGTTGGAGGATGCGATCTCAATCTTGTAAGGATCGGGTATATGGTTCAAACTCCTCCTTGTGAAGGCTTATTATTTTTGCTACTTAAAAGTTTATGCGTATTGTTTTACAAGGCTTTGAGGCGATCGTTCAAATACATAAAATCATCTGTTGCCCTGTCAACAAGGCTGATGGCATGAGGATTGTCTCCATCTCATGCCATCAGCTTACAAAAATTCACAAAAATTTATAGTGCAGCCACTGAAGAGGGGAATTTGTAGCCAGCTTTTATGTTAAGGCTTCTAAATAATCAGAGATAAAGGGTTGGCCCCATTCTTGTCTGTAATTGCTGAAACCTATAGATCTCTTGGACTGCATCTGGAATATCGATGGGGGTCTTGGTCCATACGACCTACATACTGTTCAAAATCGCGCGATTTCCAAACAACCACCAAATACTGATCTAATAAGGTGATGGGTGTAGGTCGTTTTGGATTTAGATCTTCAATAGAGGGTATGGGATACCAATGCTACCAGAAATCAAAATTGGTTTCTAGATTCGTAGAGCTAGACTTGAGTATTCATACTTACTGCCCTTACTTAATATCGTGGTCCATTTAGTATGGAAGCGATTGTTTATGTGGACCTATACCAATAGTTCATTCACACTCATAGAAAAAGAGATATATCTATGACTTCTTTCGACAGCTCTATTTTATAGAGCATGTGCAGATATGGGTGTATTTACTAGTAGATAATATAGCAGTTAAATCAATAGTTCCGTAGTTCTTCTCAGGTACCAATCTGAAACCGTTGTT
>CALDHF010000402.1 GCA_937941595.1 uncultured Acaryochloris sp.
ATAAAATTAGGGGACTTGCCCACTTCACAGCATCATGGACATTCAGGCATTCCTACAGTTAAGCTGCGGCCAATGGTTATCCCAACGAACTTGTCACCCCTTAGGCCAAGCAACGTCAGAAGCCCAGACAGCCCAGCTCAACATCGAAATCCTGGACTTAGACAATGCTAATGTTGCTGGTCTTTGTAAAACGGCTAGCGTCGATCCTGCCTTCGCCCTTTGTGCTGCCAAACTGTCTTGGAAAAGCACAGGCTTTCAGGTTGAGAAACCTGAACATGGCACCCTGCTGATGGTGCCCATATCCTCAACCCATTCCGGTCAACAGGGACAAATTCTACAGCAGGTCGCTCAAGAACCTATTTCTCAACTCGATTTCAAAATTGACTCTGAAGATCGACTGATCTTAACAGGGATGCAAGACCAGCTCTTGTTGGAAGAACAAATTTGGTTTGCGAGTCCGAATCTACGCCTCAGGCTCAGTTTATTAAATCAGGCTGAACAATTGCACCAAGGGACTTGGTATTCTGAAGTGCGAATGGGAGTTCGTCCTCCAAATCTTGCATCTGAAGAGGTAGCCGCATCCAGTCCTTAGAATCTAGAACCGCTTCACGATTTTGAAACTCAGATTAGACTATTAACAGTTAGGGAAATATAAAAGTATGGGTTTGCCCATTGTTGCCATTGTTGGTCGCCCCAATGTGGGTAAATCCACCTTAGTCAATCGCTTGACGGGAATGATGGATGCCATTGTCCATGATTCGCCGGGCGTCACCCGAGATCGCACCTATCGCCGCTCTTTGTGGAACGGTCGAGAGTTTTTGCTAGTGGATACCGGGGGGCTGGTGTTTGATGACCAAACTGAATTTTTACCCCACATCCGCCAGCAGGTGATGATTGCCATGTCAGAAGCGGCAGTGGTGGTGATGGTAGTGGATGGTCAAATTGGCCCTACCCCTGCCGATGCTGAAATCGCCGATTGGCTGAGACAGCAAAATACCCCGGTCATATTGGCCGTCAATAAATGTGAATCGCCAGAGCAAGGCATTACCCAAGCCGCTCAATTTTGGGAATTGTCTTTAGATGAACCCATGCCCGTGTCCGGGATTCATGGCAATGGGACGGGGGATCTTCTGGATCAAGTCGTGGAAAGTTTTCCAGTCGGGATTGACGAAACTGAAGACCCAGAAATCAAGGTTGCTATTGTGGGGCGTCCCAATGTCGGCAAGTCAAGTTTGCTCAATGCTTTTGTCGGCGAGAATCGCTCCATTGTTAGCCCGATTTCAGGCACCACTCGCGACACCATCGATATGGTGGTGAAACGGGGAGAACAAACCTATCGGTTTATTGATACAGCGGGCATTCGTCGCAAAAAGAATGTGTCCTATGGTCCAGAGTTTTTTGGGATTAACCGGGCCTTTAAAGCCATTCGGCGATCGCAAGTGGTGCTGTTTGTGATTGATGCCCTAGATGGCGTCACCGAACAAGATCAAAAGCTAGCGGGCCGCATTACGGATGAAGGCCGTGCTTGTATCCTGGTCGTCAACAAGTGGGATGCCGTCACTAAGGATACCTACACCATTAACGAATCTTCCAAGCTCATCCGCTCCCGCCTTAACTTTATGGATTGGGCAGAGATGATTTTTGTCAGTGCTCAAACTGGCCAACGGGTCGAGAAAATATTGAGTCTGGTGGATACTGCATCTGAGCAATTTGAACAACGGTTTAGTACCTCTGTCATTAATGAAGTGCTGGAAGAAGCCGTCAGTTGGCATAGCCCTCCTACCACTCGTCAGGGTCGTCAGGGCAAAATTTACTATGGCACCCAAGTCAGCAGCGGTCCACCAACTATTGCCCTGTTTGTGAATAATCCGGTCCATTTCAAAGACAATTATCGTCGCTACATCGAACGACAATTGCGAGAAAACCTGAATTTCACCGGAACGCCGATTCGGCTGCTATGGCGAGGTAAGAAAGTTCGAGACATGGAACGCAATACTGCGAACCGGGCTACCCGAGCCTAAGGAAGATGGGGCAGGTCATAGAAAATAGAAATAAATTGGATTCACCCATAGGCAAAACGGCTTAGCAGGTGAACACAAATCAATCCAGGCTCCAAATGCGCAGTTTGGAGCCGGGCATTTCATGGGAACTTGAAGAGGCATATGATTATTGGCGTCAGATATGACTAATCCCCTGTCCGATTCCTTTCAGCAACGGTACGTTGACTATTTTTATGATCAGGCGGGTAGTTTACCTGGAGAACTGACTATTGATGCGGATGCCTCCCCGACCCGCATTGTCCTGATTGATTACAACGAAACCAGCGCCCACAGAGTGGTTATCAACCATCCTGAAGAAAGTGCTGCTTATTTAACGACAGATACCGTGTCTTGGATCGATGTCCAAGGACTCGGAGATGAAGACGTGCTCCGCAGGCTGGGCCAGACCTTTAGCCTTCACCCTTTAGTGTTGGAAGACGTGGTGAATGTCCCCCAACGCCAGAAAGTGGAAGACTTTGAAGATCAACTGTTAATTATCGCCCGCATGGTCTTACCCAATCCTAACGGGGAGGGGTTTGTGAGTGAGCAAGTGAGCCTGATTTTGCATCAAAAAGCCCTGCTCACCATTCAGGAAGAACCTTTCCATGATTGTTTTGAACCCGTTCGTAAGCGAATTCGCTTACAGAAAGGTTTAATCCGGAAGATGGGGCCAGATTATTTGGCTTATGTTCTCTATGATTCCATTATTGATGGCTTTTTCCCCGTACTAGAAGATTACGGCGAACGGCTAGAGACGTTAGAAGATGAGATTCTAGAGAACCCCACCCGGGAGATTCTCAATCAGGTGCATACTCTCAAACGAGAACTGATGACCCTCCGACGACTCAGTTGGTCCCAAAGAGATGCGTTGTCTGCCTTATTGCGAGACGATAGCCAGCTGATCAGCCAGGAGGTGATGGTGTATTTGCGGGATTGTTATGACCACTCCATCCAAATTTTGGATATGGTCGAAACCTACCGGGAATTTGCGGCCAGTTTAATGGATGTCTATTTATCCTCTGTTAGCAATAAAATGAATGAAGTGATGAAGGTATTGACAGTCATTTCTACCATTTTTATCCCCTTAACTTTTATCTCAGGGCTGTACGGCATGAACTTCAACCCCAAGGTTTCACCGTTGAATATGCCTGAATTAAGCTGGTATTGGGGATATCCTGCGGTTTTAGGGACCATGCTGTTGATTTCAGTCAGCCTTAGCTTTTTATTTTGGCGTAGAGGTTGGTTTAGTAAAGTCTCCTCTTGATAGGATAGAGCTTTGTCACCGAGATAAGTCCCGCCTCGTGGGAAAATCAGGGTGGACCCCTCAGAATTTTGCCTGATGTCCTGTCAAGATCCTCAATTCCCCTGAACTGATGCCCATCCTTGTTATTTTTGCGCTCGTCATTTCCTTGCTGGCAATTCTATTTGCGCTGCAAAATGCCTCTTCTATCTTCATCAATTTTCTGGTGTGGCGATTTTATGGTTCCCTAGCGTTAATTCTATTATTGACCTTAGCATTGGGGGTCATTATTGGTTTGTTGGTGACTATCCCCAGTATCCTGAAGCGAGGGTGGCTTTCATCTCGCCGCAAGCACCAGCTCTCACAACTAGAAGAGGAATACCAGGGACAGGCCCAGGATGCATCCAGCCAGAAGAAAAGACTGGAATTGATGCAAGCCTCCCAGATGCAGTTGTTGTCGGCGTTGGCTCTAACTGAGTCCAAAACAGGGCTGCTGGAGCATCATTCCCTCAGTCAGGTTTTGACCCATATATTGGACAAAATGAAGCTTCAAGCCGATGCAGCTGGGTATCGATCTGTCTGTCTGTTTGTGATGGATGTTGAAAAGGCGCCTGATGCCGATGCTGTCAATTCATCGATGATCTGGCCGATGATTGCTGATCGTTTGCAACGTCATCTCTCTCCACGAAGCTGGCTACATTTTGATGGTAAGCATCGATTTTACTGTGTGACTTTAGGTATGGCTATCGAGGCAGCGGCAGATTATGGTGAGTTTTTATCGACAGTGCTGGATGAACCGCTGAATTTAGTGGATGGTTCAGAATTGGCCGTTAAGCTGATGATTGGCGGAGCAATGGCCTCTAACAGCCGTCCGGTTAGTAGCCAACAACTCCTGACGGAAGCTGAGAAAACTCTGGAGAAATCAAGTCTTTGGGGCCGTAGTCGTTTCCGCCTGGTAGAAGCAGGAACTTGAGTTTGCAAGTATTGCTGTACTTGAATGCCACTGTTTTTTGAAGGCAAGGGAATGGATTGGGGGTCTGCGATCGCAGCCTCAATACGTGCTCCTATCTGGTGGCCTCTGTGGTCTAAAGCGCGCATCAATCACACCATCAAGTTGGGATATTCACGCCCAAGAATGGCAAGAATTGTATCAGTTCCGTTGGATCCTAATGATATTTCTTAGAATAGAGACTATAAGCTTTATTCCTTAAGAACCATAGCCATAGATTGTTTCGGGCGACAGCGCGTTGTCTGAGCTTGCTTTCTATAGGAAATTTTTCAAATCCATCTTAGGAGAATCTTGTCATTTGTTGTTGATAACAAAGGCATTTTTTCCTGCCTAAATTTCTATCCACTGGTCTAATCATGTTTACTCTACGTCGTCATCGCTGGCCCCTTTTAGTTTGTCTGATCAGCAGTGGTTTGGTTTTGGGTATGAGCCCAATAGGACAAACGAAACTGTCTCAGCAGCAGCCCACAGCAACCCAGGCGGCACTCTCTCCCAAAGATCGGTCCCAGCTTTATTTGACGACAGGGATTCAAAAAGCGATTAATGGGGACTATAAAAATGCGATTCAGGATTACGATCAAGCCTTGAAACTGGCTCCTAGCAACTCCGAAGTTTATTACAATCGGGGCGTTGCCTATTTCTCCATCGGCCTTTCCAAAAACGCGATTCAAGATTTTAGCCAAGCGATTGCTCTTCAACCCACGATGGCTGAAGCCTATGGCAATCGTGGCATGATTCGCTTCAATCTCGGTGATCGCCAAGGTGCCTTAGCTGATTACCAAAAGGCAAAAAAATTATTCCGGAGCCAAGGAGATGTGCCCGCTGCTCAGCAAATGCAGATTTGGATCAATCAGCAAAGCGGCACCACTCGACTCTAGGTAATTGCAGAAAAAATACTGGAATAGAGTAAGATCCGGCTGCAGTGAAAGCCCTAGAGCAACAGAAAAAAGTGGACTCAAAAGCTTCCCAAATCCCGCTTGTCATTAGGACTTTGCCTGCGAGTATCTCTGTCTCTCTAAAATTAGACCTAAAAACTAAATGAGATTAAAGTTACCCCAACGGCAAACACAAGGTTCTGTTGTTTGTTTTTCTTGTCAAAAATTAGTTTCGATTGATCAGAAAAAATGTTCCCACTGCGGGCAATCTAATCCAGGACTATGGGGATATGCTCGTCCCCTGCGTCGGCTAGGGGCTGATTTTGGGTTTATGAAAATTGTGATAGCGGGGTGTGTAGCTATATTCCTAGCGACTCTGCTGTTCGATATTCCAGGGATCCGCAACGAAGGATCTATGAAGGTGCTGATTCCCAGTTCTACGAGTCTGGCAATTTTTGGTTCTACAGGATCGGTGCCGGTATTTACTTGGGGACGATGGTGGACGGTCCTTAGCTCTGGTTGGCTACATGGTGACCTCTGGCATCTTTGTTTCAATTTAGCGTGGCTTAATTACCTGTCCCCGATGGTAACAACCGGCTATGGAGCTGGACGTTTGGTGAGTATTTATACGTTTACGACGATTACCAGTTCTGTGCTCACCAGTTATGTTGCCCAATATTGGACATCTTTGCCAGCAGCTTTTAGCGGTGCTAGTTATAGTGTGGGGGCCTCTGGAGGTGTCTTTGGTTTATTAGGAGCGCTAGTGATTTATGGTCAACGGTCTCGAAATAGCTCAATTCTCCAACGGGCCCTCCTCTTAACCCTTGTCTCTGGTGTACTGAGTGCCTTCTTGGGCAGAGTCGATCATTGGGGACATATTGGCGGGTTCCTAGGGGGCTATCTTCTGGGTCTGACGCCTTGGTTTAATCCCAACAAACCCCAACGTCTCTATCACCTTGGCGTTGCCTTTGGGGCTTTGGGGCTAACAGCTTGCAGCGTTGCTGCATCTATTGGGCATGGGCTTTTATAGATGATTGGCAAGCAGAAATTGATCTTTGCCCAGCCTATTTCCTGTAGGTTTGGACCTGACAAGTTATTTCAGCAAGCAGGGCAGGGAATATATAGGTATAGACTTCACCTCATTTCTATTGTGTTGTATGGTTTTAATCCGAATTCCTAAACCCTGGCAAATAGAGTCACAGCCCATTACGTCGGAAACAGCTTATCGGCAACGACGGCGATTTCTCAAAAGTATGATTGGGTTTGGTCTGGGGGCAACGATTTTCCCGAGCATTAGCTGCTCGCGTCAGACTGATGTAGGGGGTTCAGACTTATCCAAGACCATTCCCAAAGATAAACTGCAAGGGGTGAAGCGATCTCCCGTTTATTCTGGAGACAACCTCAGAATCACTCCTGAAGCGGATAGCAGCCAATACAACAATTTTTATGAATTTGGAGGCACCAAAAATATTTGGCAAGCCGCTCAAGCGTTACCCACGGATGATTGGAAAGTGGAAGTAACGGGATTGGTCAACAAACCCCGCACCTTTGATTTGGATGATTTGACTAAAGAATTCCCCCTAGAGGAGCGTATCTATCGGTTCCGCTGTGTGGAAGCCTGGGCGATGGTGGTGCCTTGGTTGGGTTTTCCGATGCGATCTTTGATCAAAGCTGTAGATCCTACATCAAAGGCTAAGTTTGTGCGCTTTACGTCGTTTTATGACCCCAAAATCTGCCCAGGACCAGGAGGATGGGTGGATGCCTCGGGGTTGCCCTGGCCCTACACAGAAAGCTTACGTATAGATGAGATGGCTCATGATCTCGCCTTTTTTGCTGTGGGTATTTATGGACATCGGTTACCGAAACAGCATGGTGCCCCTCTGCGGATGGTAACGCCCTGGAAGTATGGGTTTAAGGGGGCTAAGTCGATTGTCAAAATTGAGTTTATGAATTTTCAACCTCCTACCTATTGGAATACTCTGGCTCCTGATGAATATAGCTTTGAAGCCAACGTGAACCCCAATGTCCCTCACCCTCGTTGGTCCCAAGCAGAGGAACGGCTCTTGGGCACAGGTCTGCATCCCGCAGTATGGGAGCGCCAACCAACGTTGCTGTATAACGGATATCCAGAAGTCTCCTCACTGTATGGAGGAGTATAAGGCACTAGGATGACAGCCCTTGCAGCATCTGACCTAAAGATTGCCGCCAATGGGGGGCTGTCTGCCCTAATAGAGGGGTAATTTTGCGATTGTTCAAGACAGAATAAGCAGGTCTAGGAGCAGGTAAAGGATACTCAGAGGTGGGTATGGGAATAACCTGCCGTACCTTGAGCGGTAAACCCAAAGCTGCGGCTTCATCGAAGATAGCAACAGCTAAGTCATACCAGCTGGCGACGCCCCGATTGGTGAAGTGGTAGGTACCATAGAAATCGGTGTTCTGGTTAGGATCGGTGGTTAATCTGTGACGAATCAGGGATGCGATCGCATCTCCAATATCCTGCGCCCAAGTCGGTGTTCCGATTTGATCATCAACCACTCGCAGTTCCTCACGCTCTGCTCCTAACCTCAGCATCGTTTTTACAAAGTTGCCTTTGCCATATTGGCCATAGACCCAAGCTGTGCGCAAAATAATATGTTGTTCACAGGCTTGCCGGATCCCCTGTTCTCCTTGCCATTTAGAGTCACCATAAACGCTCTGGGGATTGGTCTTATCCGATTCTATATAGGGAGAACTTTGCAAGCCATCAAACACATAGTCGGTAGAGATATGCACCAGCATTGCGCCTAATTGGTCAGTGATTTCAGCTAGCGTGGTTGGCGCTTTTGCATTAATGGCATGGGCCAATTCAGGTTCTGTTTCGGCACGATCAACCGCGGTATAGGCAGCAGCATTGACAATAATTTGGGGTTTAATCTCTAAAATTTGGGTGCGAATGTGATCCGTGTCGGTGAGATCCAAGGACTGACGGTTCCAAGTGATAATTCGGCCCAGGGGTTGCAAGGACGTTTGCAATTCCTGACCCACTTGCCCCTGGCAACCTAAAAGTAAAATATCTGGCATTTCGTATGGAAAGAGTGTTCTCTATCGAGATGGACATGGAAGAACTTAGGCGTAAAACAGCTCAGTAGAGTTTTCTATAGAAAGAATGCATACCTGCTGCTGCTTCAAAAGATTATCCCTATTCTGATTAGTATGACGCCTCAATCTTGGATTATGACAGTCAGAGGTTCTATACAGAAGGATGTCGAGCCATCATACTGATGCCAGGAAGACATTCAAGCGAGGTCTGGCATGCAAATTGGATTGATCGGGACAGGTTTAATGGGAGCACCCATGGCGCAACGGTTGATAGAGTTGGGCCATGCCGTCACCGTATTCAATCGCACCGTTGCCAAATTAGAGCCACTCCAGGCCGCAGGTGCAACCCTTGCCGATTCTCCTTTACAAGTTTTACAAACAACAGACGTGATTGTGCTGATGCTCACTAATGCAGACGCGATCCAACAGTCATTGTTAACCCCCGCAACCATCCCCGCTTTAAACGGGCGAACCATTGTGCAGATGGGAACAATTGCCCCCAATGAGAGCAAAGCCATTCATGCCCAGGTTCAATCCGCAGGCGGCACCTATTTGGAAGCCCCTGTATTAGGCAGCATTCCTGAAGCAAAAGCCGGATCATTGCTGATCATGGTTGGGGCTGCCCCACCAGCATTTGAGCAGGCATTCCCCCTACTGACAGCATTGGGGCCAGAGCCATTGTTAGTTGGACCAGTAGGGACAGCAGCAGCCCTCAAGTTAGCGTTGAATCAACTCATTGGTGGATTGACGACGACCTTTGCCACCAGCCTTTCGTTTTGCCAAGCCTATGGCGTCGAAGTAGAGACCTTTATGCAAATCCTGCGAAATAGTGCTCTCTATGCCCCTACTTTCGATAAAAAGCTAACTCGGATGCTAGACCAGAATTTTGAGAATCCTAACTTTCCGACTAAGCACCTGCTCAAAGATATGACCTTGTTTCAACAGGCAGCCCAGTCCGAGAAACTGCCCACGGAAAATATCGAAGCGATCCAAAACATTATTCAAAGAGCAATGGCTCGATTTGCTGACGCTGACTATTCTTCAATTTACAGCGCAATTAAGGAATAAAAGAGAATTTCAAATTCATAAGAAACCATTTTCTATCAACTGAGAACAGTTTGCTTGGTTTCTAGGACTTTTTCTACGATCTCCGCTGCTCG
>CALDHF010000403.1 GCA_937941595.1 uncultured Acaryochloris sp.
ATTCCAAATTCTCGTCTCAGCCGTTGGTGGGGGGGATGGTGTATCGGTTCAGGCCACCATTTGGTTCACCACAATCGATATTCAAAACATTTTGGCCTCTATTTCACCTTCTGGGATAAACTTTTGGGCACTCAGGATGACACTTACGAATTGAAACGCTTACAACATTAAGCAGCACTCATGCTCACCTTCGCTACTGGGCTATTTCATTCAGCAATGAGCGATGATGCACTTCTCTAACTTATGATTGCTGGCTATTGTAGATGCTGTTTGAGACCTACCGGGCGTCCGTTGCACTGCAGGTTGACGCTATCACTCTTGCTGTTGCAGCAAGAAACCGAGGCTTTCTTGCCATTGGTGATTGGCTCAAGTCTAATGACGATCCACAACAATCCACCCAAACAGTGCTTACCGTAAGTTGCCGGGTATTGACCTTGCCCATGCTGATTGGGCGGTTATGGATATCCCATACTCAGCCATATCAACGAACAAGCTCTCGAGAACTCGTCGAACCTGAATGGGTCGCGCCCAAGGGGACAGAATTTGTCCCCAGCTATGCTAGTGTCTCAGGACAATAGCCTAAACCTTGGATAAACTGTTGCCGAAAGGCTTCAATTTCAGTTAAGTCAGGCGTACCGTGAGCAATAACTGCCACTTGGTAATTGCTCATGACCTCAACAGGAGAATGTCCTTCTTCTAAAGCCTCCAGCACCGTGCTGACCCGATTGTCAACTTGGTAAGGGATGCCTAATTCACTGAGAAAAGCTCGGAAATTTTCTAAATCTTGTTGAGTCCAACCGGGTGCCGTTTTGATGCGAAGAATCCAACCGTTCAGTTGGTGGACAACCGTCATAAACTCTGTAGGTAACTGTGATGACCGACGTAAATGCTGAACAACGCGCAGAACTAGGCTTGCTGTTCCTAAATAGTAAAGGTAATCCATAATTGTGCCTGCCTTGGCACTAGCCCCAAAGTTTTTGGTCGACAGAGAAACCTGCCTATACTTATTGTCATGGCTGGGGCAGGGGATGGGTAGAGCAGAATCCCCATAATAAATAGGGGGTTATACCCAAACTGGGTGAATTCCAGGTTAATAAAGTGAATGTCTTGATTGATAAGGGTTTGTTTAGGTCGGTTGGATTAGAAAAAATGCTGGATCAACATCTGCAGGCTTATAACTATCAACTCCCCGAGGCGTTGATAGCCCAGACGCCCTTGGTGCCTAGGGACAGTTCCCGTTTGTTGGTCGTGCAATCGCAACACCATCACCATCAAACGTTTCAGGACCTGGATCAACTGCTGCAACCCGGAGACTTGCTGGTTTTTAATGATACGCGGGTGATTCCCGCTCGACTTTTGGGTCGAAAAGTCAATCCAGCCCAGCCAGATCAACAAGTGGAGGTGTTTTTACTTGAACCTCGTCAGCCCCTGACCTGGCTAGCCCTTGTCAAACCTGGCCGTCGTTTAAAACCGGGTGCCCAGATTGAATTTGGCCCCCCAGAACAGCCCTGCCTCCGAGCAGAAGTCTTAGAAACTGATCCAGACACGCGTGGCCGCGTTATCCAATTTCAGTCCCTCACCGGGGCTGCTTTTGAGGATGTGTTGGCAGAGTGGGGGGAGGTGCCTTTGCCACCCTATATCCAAAATTCATCTGCACAGCCTGAGCAGTATCAAACGGTGTATGCCAAAGCACCAGGGGCGGTGGCTGCTCCAACCGCAGGGTTACACTTTACCCCCCAGTTATTGGCAAAGCTACAGGAAAAAGGAATTGAGCAAGCTCACCTGACCTTGCACGTGGGGATTGGCACCTTTCGTCCCGTAGAGGCCGACCATATTTTGGATCACACCATGCATTCGGAATGGGTCAATATTCCAGACGCGACCGTCACTGCCATTCAGCAGGCCCAAGCTCGGGGAGGACGGGTGATTGCGGTGGGAACGACGGTGGCTAGAGCTTTGGAAGGCGCTTGTCAGCAAGGGCCACTGAAGCCCTGGCAGGGACGAACTGATGTGTTTATCTATCCTGGCTATCAGTGGCGGGTGGTGGAGGGGTTAATTACCAATTTCCATCTGCCTAAATCAAGTCTGTTGATGCTGGTGAGTGCGTTGGTGGGGCGACAGCGGCTGTTGGCCGTGTATGAGGATGCGATCTCACACCAATACCGCTTCTACTCATTCGGGGATGCCATGCTCATTTTGCCTGAAGCCGTGATCGCCGACCGTGCTAATCTTAGCTCCAACTAGCGGGCCAATCACTCTAGCGATACATTGCCACCTTAGGCCGTTGAAAGAGTTGAGCGTAAAACTTTTCGAGCTGATCTAGATTTTGGCTTAGACAATAGCGTTCGAGCACCCGCTGTCGTCCTTTTTGACCCAGTAACTGGACCATCTCGGGATGCTCCGCCAACACGGGCAACAGGGTGCGAAGTTCACCCCGGACTCGCTGGGGGTTGAGGACAATGCCTGCACCACCCGCCAAGACTTCGCCATCGGCCCCGGCGTCTGTGGCTAAACAGGCCACCCCACAGGACATGGCCTCTAGCAGAGATAGGGACAACCCTTCCACAAAAGACGGCAGGATAAAGACATCAGCCCCTCGGAGAATTTCAATGCGGCGATGCTCATCATAGATGGCTCCCAACCACAACACGTTCTGTTCCGGGCCGTAATTAGCCATATGGGTGTTCAAGAGGGGACCATCCCCCACAATCACCAATTTAGAATGGACCGGCATTCGGACTTGTTTCCAAGCTTTGAGTAGGGATTCCACATTTTTCTCAATGGCAATGCGTCCCTGGTAAACGAAAATGCGTTCCGTTTGCAGCTCTGCCTTGAAGGTCGAGGGGCCAGGGGAATATTTATCGACATCAACCCCATTGGGAATGATCACAATTTTGGCTTCGGGCACCCCCAATCGCATCAGCAGATCTCGCTGAGCCTGGGAGAAAATGATCACCGCATCGTAGTTGGCCAGGGACGGGGCATAAAGCTGGTACATGAAATGCTGCGTACCAGAGGATAAATTTCGGTGTTTGTGACTAAAGGGAGGATGGAAGGTTGCCACCAAGGGGATTTGGAGTTCCTGGCAAATTTCAGGTAGGACAAAATCCAGGGGGGAAAGGGTTAAAGAGGCATGGACTAGATCGGGTTTGAGATTCCGCAAAGACTCCGTCAATACCTTGCTAGATCGCAGGGTGGGAATCGTATAGACCTGGGACTTATACAAAAAGGGTAGGGAAACTTCTTGGCATTCTGGAGGAACAGGGGGCTTCTCAACGTGAAATGGCTTCCCTGTCTCTTCATCAAACCCATCTTGGGCAAAATGCAGAAAACTGACCTGATAGCCGCGATCGAGCAGTGCATTCGTGATTTCGCGACTGTAGGTGACATTGCCACAGGGAGGGGATTTTTTACCAATCCAGGCGATGTGCATACGGACTAGAGAGACGACGTTGGTGAGGTATTGACCTCATCTGTAGAAGATGAGCTGGTATCGGAAATATACCAGGATAAGAGCCCCCCGATCATAACAATCACCGCAAGTCCTAAGAAAACGGTCCGTAAACCCAAGAAGGTTTCCGCTAATCCAGCCAGGGCTAAGGGCAGACTTAAGGCAATATTACTAGCATTATTTTGGAGGCCAAATACCTTTCCCCGCATCTCTTCTGGCGTTTTTTCTTGAATGGTAGTTTGCATGGGCACACCAATCAGGGCGGCGGCGGCTCCCAGGCCGACCATTAAGATGAGGGAGATCCACAGAGATTGGGTAGAAAAGGCTAGACCACCTAACATGGTAGCCATGCCAATAGAGCCGTAGAAACTGAGGCGATGACGAGGGAAGTCTTGGCCGATTGACCCCAAGATGGTGGCACTAAAGGCCATGCCCAGACCTCCCGTTGCTAACAAGAAGCCAAATTGCGAGGTTTTAATACCGGGTAAGACTTCGGCTAGGCGCACCACTAACACCGCCAGGGCCGCAAAGACCGAAAACAAGATCACGAGCTGAATCAAAGCGGTACGGACTCGGCGGTTGTCATTGAGATATTGCAGACCCTCTTTGATATCCGTCCACACATGTTGATCACCGTCGGAACGATTGGCTGCCGTTTCGCCAGTAGAGAGGACGAGCAGTAGCAAACCTGCGATCGCATAACTGCCTCCCACCACTAATTCTTGACCGGACTCCCAACCGTGCCGGGAGAAAAAAGCCCCCGTTAATTCCAACAACGGTTCCCCGGCGGCAAACCCACCAATAAGGGCCAAGAGCATGGTCACGGTGTAGAGAGAGTTGGCACTCAACAGATGAGGTTTATCCACAATCAGGGGAATCGTCGACTGTTCTGCTGGGGCAAAGAACTGGGTCAGGGTCGACACCAGGAAGGTAATGCCCAAGAGTAGCCAAAAGCCTAAAGGGATATGGAACCAGCCAATTTGGTCGCCACAGATCCAGAGCAGAGGCGGCAGGCTCAACACCAGTGCGCCCCGAACCACGTTTGTGAGGACCAAGACCCATTTTTTGGACCACCGATCCACATAAACCCCAGCAACAGACCCAAACAGCACTGCCGGAATAGTGAAGGCAATCATGATCGAAGACACCCAGACACTCACCGACTGGTCTGCGGCCTTAAAGCGGCTGGTAATGAGGGCAATGATCAGTACCAGATAGACTTTATCTGCCATCTGAGAAAACACCTGCCCCACCCACATCAACAGAAAATTTCGATTCCGTAAGACGGGCCAGTATCCTTGTTCCTCCGCATTCAAGATTTCGGGTTCTGCCAACGCTGACTCTGCCACCTCTGGCTCGGGAACCACAGGGTGGTGCTGCGGCAGCGCCGAGGATGAAGGCGTAGACGCTGGCCCAGATCCTTTCTTGGAGCTGGGTGGCACCGAAGAGCGGGTCGGTGTTCTATCGAGTTTAGGGTCATGGACTTGGGTCATGAAGGCACAGGCAGGGTGGAAACGGACAGGGAAGTAAAACAGGTATCAATCAAGGCAGCAGACCGAATGGGACGATCAAAATAGGACTCAGCATAGTGACGTAGCGCAGACTCCACCCCTTTCCAAACCGATAAGGGATAGGCCGCCGCTAAAGATAACGGCACGGGTTTACCCACCTGCATCTCAGGGGACGTGAGCTGTTGAAGTAAAGCCAGTTCCCGTGCCGAGAGTTTACCTTGACGCTCGGGAGAGACAAGATAGGGGGTGGCTTGTTCTGCTGCCTGCTGAATTCGGGTGCGGGGCCGAGGTCGAGCTGTGGATAGGGTGACAGCACCTCCAGCGCTGGCACTAAACCCTACCCGCCAAGCTGTATCTGTCAAGGGGGGATGTAAGGGCTCATGGGTAAAACAGCAGGCATGGACTTGGGGCGCGATGCCTGCCCAGGCTAACAGTTGCAAGGTGCCATGAATGAGGTAAAACGGAATTTGATCGGGGATAGCCCCTTGGAGTTGGGTGAGCTGCTGACAAAATAACTCCCACAGTTCGGTTTGGGGCTGCCCACTAAGGGCTTGATAAAGAGTAAGTTCGGCCAAATATTGGCTGGTCGTCAATTTGGCTAAATTACGGCTGAGACCGGGATAGGATTCGAGGGTCTCAGCTTGGGCAATCTTGTCGAGGGAACGCCCCTGAACCAGCATCAAATCATTGATGACAAATAGAGCACTGCGGCCCCCCAGTTTTGATTTGGGCTTTCGACATCCCGGGGCGACAGCCCTGACCAAGCCATGCTCCCGGGTCAAAATAGTCAGCAGGCGATCAGCCTCCCCTAAGGGCATGCTTTTGAGGTTAATTCCTGTTGCTCGATAGGTTCGACTCATGTCGGTATCCCTGGCCCGATAAACCCTGTTATGTATCTGGGTGACGTTCTGGAGTTAGAACAGCCCTCATGACTGTTTAGAAACTGGGGCCACCCATTACGCTGGCCCCAAAGGCTCAGGAGACTCCAGATCTGTCTCAGCCATCCGTATCAGATCTACCCCTCGGGATGTTCCTAAGCGAGTGGCTCCTGCTGAAATCAGTGCCAAGGCTTGCTCAAGGGTACGAATCCCACCAGAGGCTTTAATCCCTACGCGATCACGAGCGACTGTCTTTAATAATTTTATATCAGCAGG
>CALDHF010000404.1 GCA_937941595.1 uncultured Acaryochloris sp.
GTCACTAGAGGCAAAATCGCCGCCGACACCTCCCCTAAAATTTCTTGGCGATAGGCAACAGCCTCCCGAATAGACTTTTCCTTGGGCTGGCTGCCCGATTGCCAGTCGTAAGGTGGAGACCATTCTCGAAGCGGACGCAGACGATCCACCTGAGTGACAATGCTAATGATGGGCAGCTCCGCCACCTGGGCTTGAATATCTGCCAAGAACGTTAGATCCATTTGCAGGGCTGGATCAGGTGCAGGGGTGACCAAGAGTAACAGATCGGCCTCTGCGGCTTTCTCCAAAACCATCTGTCGCAGATCCGCCCGTCCACTCTGTTCATATCCCGGCGCATCCCACAAGGCCAAAGACTCCCCCATCAGATTGGTGAACTGATAAGACTGCAAAGTATCTGTACTCGGTAAAACATCCACCGCAGCGGTATCTCGACCGAACAAAGTATTGATCAAACTACTTTTACCCGCCCCAGTTCGACCTACGAGTAACACATTCAGTGGTTCTGTCTCTACAGCGTCCTTCGGATTCGCCGTTGTAATTAGCTCCCGTAGGGTTTGGGTTTGGACTTCAGGTAGGGTTTCCCCCAGTCCTTCTAGCGTTCGCACCGTTTCGCCACTGTAGAGGGCAATGGCCCGTTCCCCCAAGGCCTGTAAGGTTGTCTCTCTGAGGATTTGGCCTAGATTTGCCAACAACTGCTGATTGGCCTGATTGCGATAGGTCTGGGTAGACGTCCGGGTTAAAGCCGCAACAGGGTTAAAAATCCACCGTGACCAGTTCCATACTTTTAGGGCAGTGCGGGCCGCAGGTTCTAGTTTTCGATAGGTTTCATAGGTCTCATAGGCTTGTCCTACCGTGACTTGCCCCAGCACAGGAGCCAGTTTTTGCATCCACTGATCGACATCATCCACCGTTCCCCGCAACAGACCATAGGCTTGCGGCACATGAATATTCAAAAAAGGCCGTTTTACCTGAGGGTAGTAAATATGGGCAACTCCCTCAATCAACCGTTGACAGCGACTAAAAAACTGGGGCCAGTCTTCCCAAGGCAATACATCTTCTCGGGCTGCGACCAACACCTCTTGAATTTCGGCTTCAGCCTGTTTAAGCAAAGACGTCCCGCCAGGCTGAGCCGATGCCATCTCTGCATTGATGGATGTGTCTTGGATAAAGGCGGTGGCTTCGGCAATCAACTGATTCGGCAGCCGAAACCAGCGGACCAATAAGAACCGCCATCCCAGAAACACCAAAATCACTACAGCCCAAATCCAGCTCAGTCCCCATTGGTGGATTTGCAGCCCCGCAGCAATCCCCAGAAATCCAAAAATGCTAATAATCGGCAATACCAAAATTGCCCACTGCCATATCTTCAAACGAATCATAGGGCCAATTGATGAGGTTTTTTCTAGTGTACGAGCACTTGGGGCATCATCTGGGGAGTGCTGACGAAGGTGGTGTAGGTTAGTAGGTTACAACTGCTGTGGCAATCCTTGAGGGAGAAGAAGGATTAGGAAAATTGCCTGTTGCAGTGAACGGAGAAAAGCATCCTGACGCTGAAGCTAAATCATTTTCAGAACAACTATCGAGCCAACGAGAACGATACCCATCAAAATTGTTAAGACACTACGTAATTGTTGATTTTGATGCTGAACTTGCTGCCATATTTTGGAATAAGGAACGTCAGCATCCCCCAGTTGAAAGAGAGCATATTTATGAAACCATCTGGGGAGTAATTTATGCAGCAACATCAGTATCACTACTTTGGCGATAAAAAGGATATTACCTGCTCGTTTATTCCCCCCAAAACCAATTTCAGATAGCCGAGCCACTGCATCCGTATCGGGCTTCCGGGCGGCAGTATAGGCTGGCAAAGCCAGAGATACATCTCCTTTAGTTTGGGCCAATACCTCAGCAAACATGCGACAGCTTTCAAGGGCGGCATTACATCCTTGACCCAAAGATGGCCACACCGAGTGGGCAGCATCTCCCAACAAGACTACGCAATCACCTCCTTCAAACTGATTACACTGGGTGGTGATTCCTCCATAGGCCGCCTTTTGTGACAATAAATCTTGGGCGAACTGCGGCGGTAAACCCACTTGATCTAGCTTGGGAAACACATCAGGGAATTTCTCCTTAAACAAGGCTAAGACATCTGTTTCTGATTGAATGGTTTCGTAAGTGATGTCTCCGACTTGGGGCAAAATCAATACCCCTTTAAGGGAGCCATCGGTACTAGGTGGAGCGAGTAACGTCAGCGGTTGAACACTGGGCCATGTGTGGAAACTTTCTGCCCATTTTTCTTCTGCGCCAGGAAGATCTTTCGCGAACCCTAAATCACAGATTTTATACATCATGTTGTCTCGATTTTGCTGGACTTCGAATCCCTGAAGCTTTGATTCCATTAAAGTCCTGACGGTACTGAAGACCCCGTCTGCACCAATCAATAAGTCAAAGTTTTGCTGATGTTGGTCTTGTTTGCCTTGAAACAACGCCGTCTTATCCTGAAAATTGACCTGTAAAAGGGTTTGATCAAAGTGATATTGAATTTTGTCTGGAAAGCGATGCTGCCCCTCTGAAATGAGAACCTGAGCCAGGGTAGCGCGATCGACTGACACAGCATCACTAAACCCTTTACCTAAGGCTCCCCCTTTGGCCGTATGTCGAACATTCCCTTGAAGAAGCACCTGTTTTTCTGGCGGTAGCTCTACGCCAATATCTGTCAGGGCTTTCCGGCCCCGACTACTCAGGATGATATTAAAGGACCGTCGATTGCCAGACGCTTTAAATTCAGCACTGCGCCGCTCGTATACAGACACTTGCCAACCCATTTGGGCCAGATATAAGGCAGTTAGTGTTCCGGTTGGCCCACCCCCCACAATCACAGCTTTTCTTCCCTCAGGGGATGGTGAAGCGTTTGTGGATAAGGTCTCTACCATACTTGAGTTCCAGCTCTGTTCCACTTCATCTTACAGCGCTGTTGGTGGCACCTGAGTACTCGATGCGTGTGGTTACGGCAAGGTGATATTTGGGGTTCTATTGCTGCTAAGGGGCTGTCCTTTTTTGAGCGTGACTCCAATCATAAGTTCTCCAATGGTGGAGGATTAGACGTTTTTGCTTTAGCCTGCTTCCAAAAAAGTCTAATCTGTCTTAGTTGACTCATTTTATTGGCGCTCTGCAAACTCAACCCACAATAGAGCATCAAAAGGAACTTGCCCAAAGCCCTGCTCATATTGGTCAAGCACCTGACTGGCATCGTCAATCCGTACCTTCTCGACAGAAACACGAGCCACTGTGTAAGGAGTATTGACAAAGGGAGCGTCCAGGCGACGTCCGAATGATTCATCGAGTAGAAAAGATTCAACCAGGCGATGGGAATTACCGCTATGGTTACCCCCCTTAAGGTCCCATTCTTGACTCTGAATTGCCGCCCTGGCAAGATACTTTGAAATCCATGGATAATCTTCCACTCCCCCCAGGTACATTCCCTCAAGGGGTGCTGCATTAACATCACGCTTACTCAGCCATTTCTGAATCGATGTTTGATAGTTCTCTTCATCAAATGTGCAGCCGAATTCTCGTCCCCGCAGTCTAAATCCCGTTGCAGCTGGGCCACTATCAATGATGGGAGAACATTGATTGCTATTCCAAGTGTTTAATCCACTTCCCGAAATAAGGTACCAAACCCCAAGCGTGACGAAAAAGACTGGCATCAACTCATAATTCTTTATAGACAAGATATGTCAAGTTTAGCCAAAACCAAGTTGTGAATGGGTCTCAAACTTCTGTTCTCATACCTTACC
>CALDHF010000405.1 GCA_937941595.1 uncultured Acaryochloris sp.
CTAGTCGAAATCATGTCTGATCCAGAGTTGATTTAAACGCTTCACCTTTGCCGCTCTCTCTTGAACTAACCAAAAATTGATCCATCAATCCAGAGGAATTATGTCTGAACAACTGACGAAACTCACTCAGCACCAATGCGAAAATGCCCCCGCTAAATATGATGATCTCAAGGCCCTCTTCCTAAACTGCACGCTCAATCGAACGCCTATTTTGTCTCACACCGAGGGGGTCATTAAGATTGCCCAAACGATTTTTGAAGCCAATGGCATCCAAACTAAGATTATTCGCCCCGTGGATTACGATATTCCTGCTGGCTTGGGCTTGGATATGTCCCAAACCGATGAATGGGACAAAGACGATTGGCCCCAAATTCAGAAAGAGGTGGATGCTACTGACATTTTGGTGCTGTGTACTTCCGTGTGGCTCGGGGAGAAAAGCTCTGTGTGTAATCGAGTCTTGGAGCGGATGTATGGGTATACCCATTTGCTCAATGCCAAAGGTCAATACCGAGATTATGGAAAAGTAGGTGCGACTTTAATTACGGGCAATGAGGATGGGGTAAAGCATTGCGCCATGAATATTTTGTTTTCCCTCTCTCATATTGGCTATACCATTCCGCCTCAGGTGGATGCTGGATGGTTAGGGGAAGTCGGTCCTGGTCCTTCTTATCTCGATCCGGGTTCGGGTGGACCCGAGAATGATTTTACAAACCGCAATACCACTTTCTTGGCCTGGAACTGTATGCATATGGCCCGCCTACTGAAAGACAATGGTGGGATTCCAGCTCACGGCAATTTACCGGATGCCTGGGATGCAGGGTGCAAAACAGACTTTAAGAATCCAGAGCATAAAAGATAAATAATGTGGTCCAGATTAGTGCTACATCAGAGCTAAAAATTTTGGTTATTTATGGCTGCAAAGCCTTGATAATAAAGTTTCTGCAAAGTACTCACCTAATGATTAAGTGATGACGCTGCACTAGCCACAAAACTGGTTCTGAGAGAGGGTTATGATCAAGTTTGCAGCCACAGCAAGCAGTCATGCCAAACCTTTCCTCTGATTCAACCCCTGACTCTCAGCATGTTGAAATTGAAGTTCTGAGCGAAGACGACTATCAGCACTCTCTAGAATGGCAAAACTATAGAACTCAGCAAGATCAACAAGCTAGAGCCAGGGCTCGAAAGATTTTACAGAGCTGTGAAAACGGGTTTACCCCTAATCTGATTGAGGATAGTCGGCTATCGGCCTTCGATACCCTGACCGCCAGTCGGATGATTATCAAATTACTGCAGTTGAGCCTAGCGGAAGATCAGCGGTGTGCTCTGGGCGAGTCTCGGTTGACGTATCTTCGGGGTGAGGGATTTGCGATCGCAAAACAATGCGGCCACATGCTCTACCAATTGGGGGGGACTCGATTAATGAATCGAGTCATGGAAGGTTCCATCCCTGCCTTTGACCAAGACAACCTCAAGCAAGCTTGGCAAGGCATCGGCGACAGATCAGCTACCGCCCTCAAAGCGGGTCAAGCCGATCAACTTCCTTACCATGACTTGAGAACAACAGAGCCTGATATCTAAAATTCAGCCTGACACATTGGCAACCACCATGGCTCTACCAGCAGAACTTTTCAAACACCTGTCTTCAACACGCCTAGATCTGCCCTGACTGACTATCTTCCTTCCCTTTTGGCCATTCATGATGACCAACCAACATTATCCATGTCTATTTGCATCTTTCTAAGAAGACACTGAGAAATACATTCAAAATTTAGAATCCATCTCTCAGTGGATCCTAAATTTCTCCTTCTACAGTAAAACTAAATGAATCAAATGACTCCATCCGTCTTGCCCCTGCCTCGCAAGCATGACTTACTCCCTCATAGAAGATTAAATCCATGCTCTCTAATACCAATCAGAATAGCCATACCTCCAAAACAGAAACAATTTACACTTCATTCCTGAGAAACATACACGACTGGGTCCGTCGCGAGATTCTAGATGAAGATCCCTATGATGATGCAGCTCTGTTGGAAGGCGCATTACTCGCCGAATTGATGAAACAGGAACCAATGCATCGTCAATCCCCAAGCCCTTCTTCCTATCGACGACTAAACCAAGAATGCCATCTCTTAGCATCAGCGCTCAGGCAGAATTTGCACAATCCAGGTTGTTTGTAACCGCTCATTGGGGTGGTGTGCAATTTATGGGATAACTGCGCTTTATCCTCCACGCCATCCGATATCATTCCTCACTCAGGAATTCTAATGAGAATTCTTCGACCTTCAACTCATACCTAAACTTGAATCAGCATCATTTTTAGGTATAAACTTCTCTGATTCCACCAAAACGGATACAGAAAGACCTGATTTTTAGTTAACAGGCGCCGTTGTTGCTTCATATAGAGGGGCTGGCTTTTCTCTAATTCGTTGGGCAATGGGTTGAACGCGTTTCACAACCTTAATCAAGTACTCATAATTAGGCGGCTCAGCATTGGCAATATAGCCGACGGACCGTCTGGTCTGAGGAGCTGCCGATTCTAGCGCATCTAATAATTTCTTCTGAAAATCACTATCCATCTCCGGACTCACTAACACCGAACCAGAGGGAGAAAGATGGGCATCCCGAGACAAAATTCGAAATGTCGTGTCAGGAAACTCGGATCGATACTGCTCTAATTCCCCCAGGGATAGCGCTCCTGCCATCACCTCACCAGTGTCAATCCATTGCAAAACCTGTTTCGGGGTCGAGCCAAACTTAATTTCTGAAAGGGTTAAACCATATAGGTTGTAGACCGGAAAGTAATATCCCGTTGCGGACCCTCTTTGTCCCAAGGCAACGGTCTGGTTCGCAAGATCATTGATCTTCTGCGGTGGACTTTCATCTCGAACCACAATCACAGAGCGCTCTCGATCGCCGCCATCACGGGTCAATAAGGGGACATATTCAGATTGTGAAATCGCAATAGCAGCCAGACCCGGTGGTGCAAACACCAGATCCCAACGTTGACGCTCAACTTGTTCCAGGGCTTGAATCTCATTCAGCGCCGGTTCTAACTCAACCACGCTTTTAAGCTCAGATCCCAGATGTTCTTTCAGATCAGCATACTGCTCCAGAGAACGTGCCCCTTCGCCATAACTAACAACCCCCACCACCAATCTCTTAAGGGTGGAATTATCCGTGGGGTTGCAGGCTATCAATAACCATAAAATGGGCAATAAAAGAGCTAAAAAACGGCGTGAACGCATTTTTAAAATTATCAACAAACTGCATCTAAATCATCTAAGCTTATGTTTGGTGTAATCTGTCTAGTGGGACTAAGCGTAAAGACAGCTATAGTCCAGAGATATCAAACCTTTCAAGGCGTCATCGCATCAAGAACTACATGAAATAGTATATCAGCATAGATCAAGTCTACCGCGACTACAATAGAAGCTCGGAAACAACAAAAACTCTCTCAGAGAAATATATTGTCTGAGACTAAAATTTGTCTTTATTTAATGTTATTTATTGAACCCTTCAGTTCAAGCAGATCAACCACACCCCTCTAAGAATAGTTAAGGAATTCTGAAAATGTTCCAAAATCTAAAATTGGGAGTAAAACTTAATCTCATTTTACTTTCGGTTTTCTTAGTTATTATTTTGTTAAATGGGCTTTTACTATCCAATGTCTTACAAAAAAATGCGGAGCAAGAAGTCAAGGACAAAGCATTAGTTCTTATTGAAGTTATGACATCCGTCCGGGAATATACCAGTAAACAGGTCAACGAAGGTACGATCAAAAAGTTATCCCCCGCCTTGGAAATTGATGGCCAATTTGCTAAAACTAGTGTCCCCGGATACTCAGCCCGCGAGGTCTTTAGCAATTTACAGAAACGCGACCAATATAGCGATTTCTTCTATAAAGAAGCAACCCTAAATCCAACCTATATTCGTGACAAAGCAGACAAGTTTGAAGCTAATATTGTCGAGAACTTTAGAGAGAATTCAGACTTAAAAGAACAGGTTGGCTTTCGCAGCATTTCGGCTGGAGATTTGTTCTATATTGCTCGCCCCCTTCAGATCAAAAGTGAAAGCTGCTTAGTTTGCCACAGCACTCCAGATAGAGCACCCGCTAGCCAAATTAAAACCTACGGTGACCAGAATGGCTTTGGTTGGCAATTAAACGAAATTGTTGGCACTCAAATTATCTCGGTTCCTGCAAGTAAAGTCTTCGAGGAAGCACGACGATTGCAGCTTTTGGTGGTTGGCATTTTAGCAGCAGGGTTTATCGTTGCTGCCGTCATCCTCAACCTATTCTTGAAAGTGTCAATTATTTCTCCGATCACCAAGATGTCCAAATGGTCTCGGGACGTCAGCACCGGAGATTTAGATGCTGATTTCGAGCATAAGCCCAATGATGAAATTGGGGTCTTAGCAGCTTCTGTTAATCGTCTGAAGGTGAGCTTAGAAATGGCCATGAACATGCTTAAGCAGAACCCAGATCATTCCTAGACGTCTAGCTGCTTTCAACTGAATAAGACAAAACCGTAATCCGTGTTGCTTATGGATTACGGTTTTGTCTTTATATCAGACGAAATCTTTAACTTTTTGGATCAAGAGCGTTAGGCCAAAGATCACAACAATAAAGATGCCAAAGATTCCTAAATGCTGATTGACGTCGACCTTAAACGCATTACTAAACTGTTCATTGATGCCGTTGATAATCCCTTCTGCATTCCCTATAGCTTTATTCCGGCTAAGATTCCAGTCTTTGAAGTCTTCTTGGTATGTCTTTAGATCTTTGTCAAATTTTTCCAAGGCACCTGGAGATTGAGCATCCGCGCCTAGAGGTTGCTTGGGCTGCTGCGGTTCGGGTTGATCGACACTCGGATCATATTCCTGGAGGATACCGGGGAACTCGCATTTTTTAAAGACGCTGTCACCCATACAATCACAGCTTTTCTTGCGGGCATCTTTAATGTCATCGTAGTCCTCGATCTTGCCAGAGGTGACATCTTGCCAGCAGGGGTCCTCTGCTACATCGAGCCCGGCCTTGGAAAGGGTAGACAGAGCTTCAAACGGCCATTTTGTCAGGGATAACTGGTTCAGCACTTTACCTGGCGGGCCAAAGGTCTCAATGGGTAAGACCCCACCTCCAAAGATAATTTGAGGAATGAGAAAGACTAAGACCAAGATGGGGGCCACACTTTGATTGGGTGCAGCGGCTGACCCCAACAACCCCAATAGCATCCCGGCAATCACCGAAAGGGTAATTGTAAAGTACATGCCCATCAGAATGCCCGGTTCACTCGGCAAATCTTTGACCGCAATGATTTTAAAGAGTAAAAACACGCCTCCTTGATAAAGGGCTAACAGAACGCTAACCCATACCTTAGAGCAAACATAGGGAACAATCTGGAGACCAATGATCCGCTCTCGACGGTAAATATCAACTTCTTTGACAATTTCTCGCATAGTGGGTAAAGCCCCCACCATGACGGCAAACAAAATCGTGGTAAACAGCATGGTCAGGGCTAGGCTGGCATCCCCATCTTTGGCACTGAAGAGAGGTTGGCTCCAAGTCACCAGGTCGAGCATTCCTAAGAGGGGAGCAACAGCCAACATCAACAGGAGGCTGATGCGATCGCGCATCAGTATCGCAATATTCCGTTTCGACAAAATCACAAACTGCTTCCAGCTAGAAATCGTCTTCACCTGAGCCCCTGGTGCTTGTTGCCGCAGACGCTTAGTGCCTCGCTGCACCCCGGAGGCCCCTAAAGATTGTTGACGCTGAGCCACATACTTTTGATAGAGCGGCGATTGCAGATAGCGCTGTTGCCATTCCTGGGGAGACAACTCATGTTCGACCTTGCTATAGATTTGGTTGAATTTCTCAACCCCAAAATATTGAGGAGCCTCTTTGGGCGGACCATAATAGGCTAAATACCCACCCCTAGCCATAAAGACCACCTGATCACACATCGTCACGTTGTCCGTCGCAT
>CALDHF010000406.1 GCA_937941595.1 uncultured Acaryochloris sp.
TCTGGAGCCAATGTTTGGTCTCCTAAGGGCGGGTTGCATATGTTCAACCAGAACCCTCAACCCCCCAGTGACCCCATTCAAGGGTTTACCGTTAGCGATTGGGAGCAAGAAATAGGCGATCTCTATATTGCTGGAGCCCAAGAACTAGACGAGACCAAACGCAAAGCGATTTATGCCAAGACACAAGAGCTTGCCCAAGAGAATCTACCGTTTATCTACTTGATCAATTCTTTGGCTCTAGCTGCGGTCCGCAACGATTTTCAAGGCATTCAATATACGGCATTAGGGGGCGCTACATGGAATATCCATGATATTCGGGAAGAAGGGAAATAAATATAGTGCTAAATTGTCTCAGGCTTAGACCATACTCAAAAATGGCATCAGAGAACGTCGAATTTGCTCAATTCATAACTTCCCTTTAATCTTGTTTCATCGGTTTAGTGATTGCCCGAGCATCTTTGTCATTTAGGTAGTGTTGAGTGAACTATGGCTGTACAGAAAGTCTCAATTTGGCGGAAAACACCCCAACTGGTTTTGTCTGCATTGCTGATCGCCACAGTAGCCGTGCCCATAGGGTGCCGTCCACGAGATGGTGCGGGGAATACCGATGTCAAAGTATTGGATTCTTTCCGCGCGGATGTCTATAGAAGTCTCGATCCACCTAGGCAATTCGATGTAGCGTCTGCACGGATCATCAGCAATATCTACGACCCCCTTCTGGAATATCACTATCTCAAACGCCCTTATGAACTCACCCCCAACCTCCTAGAATCTATGCCCGAATTGGGAGCAGACAAGCTTACCTACACCTTTAATCTGCGCAAAGGCATCAAGTTTCACGACGATCCATGCTTCCCGGGTGGCAAAGGCCGGGAAATGACTGCAGATGATGTCCTGTACACCCTGAAGCGGTTTGCAGATGTCAATGTTAATCCCCAAAGTTATCCAGCGCTGCTCCAAAACCGGATTAAGGGATTGGATGATTTTCGAGAGAAAACCCGTCAGCAAAAGGATCTGGATTATGACCAAGAGAATATCGAAGGTCTAGAAAAGATCGATGATTACTCCTTTAAGATCGTGATGACTGAGCCTGATCCGTTGTTGCTCATGTCTTTTGCGACCAGTCCGTTATCGATTGTGCCCAAAGAGGCTGTTGAAAAGTATGGCCGCAAACTGGAGCATCATGGTGTGGGAACAGGCCCTTACACCTTGGCTAAAAATCCTCGTAAAGGGGTAATGGTGCTCAAGAAAAATCCTAATTATCATGGCACCTATCCCACTGAAGGTGATCCGGAAGACCAAGGCCAAGGATTGTTAGCCCAATCTGGCAAAAAGCTACCGTTTGTGGACGAAATTCGCATCCCTCTCATTGAAGAAGCCCAGCCTCGAATGCTCAAGTTCCTCAATGGAGAGCTGGATGCCATTGGCATTGATCGAGATAATTTCCCCAAAATGGCCGAGAAAGTGGGGGATAAGTTCAAGCTAAAGGGCAAGTTTGCCGATCAATTTAACATTTCCTCCGTCGATGCGCTCTCGTCTTTTTACATCACCATTAACTTTAGAGATAAAGTCTTCGGCCAGAATAAAGCCCTGCGTCAAGCCTTAGCCTATGCCATCGACACCCCTGCGTATATTGACAAGATGGAAAATGGTCGGGGCCATGCTCTCAACACCATCGTTCCTCTGCCGATTGCAGGCAGTGAACGGTCTGTTTCGGTCAAATGGTATCCTCCCAATTTGCAGCAAGCCAAAGCTAAGTTAAAGGAGGCAGGATATCCAGATGGTAAAGGGTTGCCTCCCATCGTCATTCTGTATGGATCGCAAGATAACATCACTCGCCAGAACCATGAATTCTTGAGGGCTCAACTGGCTAAATCTGGATTCCAATTAAAGGGTGAATTTCTATCTTTCTCAGACTATTTAGGTCGTAAAGAAGGCGGGAGTTTTCAACTGGCCAGTGGGGGTTGGGGGGCAGACTATCCAGACGCTGAAAATTTCTATCAACTCTTCTATGGTCCCAATAAAGCGCCTGGTCCAAATGATGGGTCCTACCAAAATTCTGAATACGATCAGCTCTATCAACAGATGAGACGGATGCCTGCCGGGGAAGACCGCAACCAAATTATTGAAAAGATGGCGCTGCTGCTGAAAGAAGATGTGCCCGTGGTCTTTTTGAAAGCGCCAATTAGTGTGGGGATGCGCCAAAAATGGTTGCTGAATTTCAAATCAAATCTGATGTTGGGGTCTTCCTTCAAGTTCTTGGATATTGATACAGATGCGAAGGCCAAGGGACTGAAAAAGTAATGGTTGGATATATTATTCGCCGCCTTCTCTATATCATTCCCACCATCATGGGGGTGGCTGTTTTAGTCTTTGTGTTGTTCACAGTGGCTGGCGAAGATCCGGTCAGAATTGCGTTAGGACAACATGCCACGCCGCAGGCCATTGCCGATCTAGAAGCGCTATGGGGATTGGATCAACCCCTGTGGAAGCAGTTTCTCGACTTTTTGGGGCAGATTGTTACCTTTGACTATGGTGAGTCCTATTTCACGGGCGAGGTTTTGAGTGAAGCCTTTGCTAGTGGGGCGTTAGTGTCACTCAGTTTGACCCTGCCGCCGTTTGTGTTGGGGTTGGTATTGAATATTGCGATCGCAATGATGATTGCCTATTACCGAGACACCTGGATTGATCGGTTTGCTACCGCAACCGCCGTGATTTCCATGAGTTTTTCCTATTTGGTTTACATCATTGCCATGCAATATTTCTTGGCCTATGAATTTGAATGGTTTCCCATCAACGGCTACGCTCAGGGGTTGGATGCCATTCCTTATCTGGCCTTGCCTTGGCTAATTATTATGTTGGTCTCCATTGGCCCAGACGTGCGTATTTATCGCACCATCTTCCTGAACGAGATGCAGACCAATTATGTGCGAACGGCTCGGGCCAAAGGTGTCAGCGAACCTAGCGTTCTATTTATTCACATCCTCAAGAACGCCATGATTCCCATTTTGACCTTCACCATTGTGGCTGTCCCGTTTTTAATATTGGGATCTTTCTTGATGGAGCGATTTTTTAGTATCCCTGGTCTAGGGGATTTGATGATTACAGCCATTAACAACGGTGACTTTCCAGTTCTCAAGGGCATGACCATGTACATCACCATGACCTATGCCCTGTTTAATCTGATTACCGACTTGCTGATTGCAGCCGTAGACCCCCGCGTCAAACTCAATTGAGGAATCTATGCCCCGCCTTCATATCAACAATTTATATTGGGACGCTGTTCAGCAGCTTAGTCGACGCAAGTTAGTCCTCGTTTGCATTGGCATTATTGTCATTTATGTCTGTATCGCTTTATTAGGCATTTTCAACGTGCTGCCAGATTATCAGACCCGGGTGAGTACAGGCTACGAAGCCCCGTCCTTGGAATTTGCCAAGCTGCTAGGCACCGATATTTTTGGCCGCTCGGTGCTCTACAAAATCTTGGCGGGCACCAAAACCGCGATGTTGATTGGAGTTCTCGTCACCAGTATCTCCGTTCCCATCGGTGTTATCCTCGGAGCCTTAGCAGGGTATTACGGGGGCGTTGTCGATGTTGGCATTGTCTGGCTGTACACCGTCATCAGCTCCGTCCCCTACATTCTGATGGTGATTGCTATCTCCTACGTGATTGGCAAAGGGCTTGTGGCCATTTGTCTAGCCATGGGGTTACTGGGTTGGGTAGGCTTGTGCCGCCTGATTCGCAGCGAGGTGCTTAAAACCCGCAACCTAGAATATGTATCTGCTGCCAGGGTGATTGGGGCCAACGATATCCAGATTATTTTCAGCCATATTTTGCCGAATGTTGTGCACTTAGCGATCATCAGTGCCTCTTTGCAAATTCTAGGAGCAATTAAGTCAGAAGTGATTTTGACCTTCCTTGGGGTCGGCATCCAGGACGGGTCCAGTTGGGGCTCAATGATTTCCGATGCCACGGGGGAACTCGTACAGGGAATCTGGTGGCCCCTAGCGGGCGTAGTTCTGGCCATGTTTCTGATTATTTATGCCTTGAATGTGGTCAGCGATGCTCTGCGAGATGCGTTAGATCCAAAATTGCGCGGGTCTACAGAAGGTGCTGAAGGGAATGCTCCACTAGACGTCAAGGCAGCGGCTGTGCAGAAAGCATAATGTTGAGTTTACCGTCTCTCATGCAAGGTGTTGTTTTAGCTGTGCATGAGGAGTCTTAGCGTCACAGGAAAAAGAGCCTGGACCATATTGGACTCAAGTTCTCCAACAGAATTTGTAGTTTTATTCTGCTATGACACCCTGTGATCGTGATTTAGACCTCGATTTTTATCAGTGACATTCGTTATGCGTTCAGTTCTCAGACCTTGATTTAAGTTCAGATGTGGGTATTCTGCTAGCGAGTCAAGCCGAGTCACGTATCCGGATTTGCCAAGACTTAGCGGGTTGCATTGAAGACTGGCGAGACCCCGATAAAATAACCCACGCCTTTCATGGTTGCTACCTGTATTTCCCAATCTTAATTAGTGAAGCCGAGAGTGGTTTTCCCTTGGTGTGTCAATGACGTCGGGGCGACTTTTAGCCTGGCAAGATAGGGTTGCCAGGCTAAAAGGCTGACATCGTAGTGATTGCATTATTATCCGGCACGATGGTGTGCGTCTTTTTTTAAGGGTCGTGCGTCTATGGTTTGACGACTGAACAAACAATCTCGCTTGTAAACAATAGATTGAGGATAATCAAATGTCCAGCCCAGATAATGACAAGAGCCTAGAATGTTGTGAGAGCAATAAGTGTAGCAGTCAATGCTGCTGTTGTTGTTCAAAATGTTGTGGCCAGCCCACGAGAGAAATAGACAACTTGTGTTGTTCGTGATGAATCGACATCGGCAGAGAGATATGACAGAGCAAATTTGGCGTAAGTTGAGTGACCGGCTGCACCAGTTTGTGCGATCGCGCATTGATTCCACAACTGATGTCGATGATATTTTGCAGACAGTGTTTCTGCGTATCCATTTACGTCTTGACGATCTTCGCGACGTGGACCGACTCGAATCTTGGGTATTTCAGATTACGCGCAATACTGTGATGGACCACTATCGGAAAAGACGGGACTTGCAGCTTGATACTGAAGTGCTGGCCAAAGATTCTGATGAGAGCTTGGGAGGTGTAAATAGCGAACTAGCAAGTTGTTTGGGGACGCTGATCGAGAAATTATCGGCAGATCAACGGCGAGCATTATCAATGTACGAATTAGAGGGTATTTCGCAAAAGGAGATCGCAAAGCGAGAGTCGATTTCTTTATCAGGTGCGAAATCGCGTGTACAGAGAGGTCGGAAATCTCTCGAAGCAATTTTGAAGGCCTGTTGTGAGTTCCAGTTTGACGTTAGGGGCAATGTGATTCAGTGCGAACGAACCCGCATGGACTGCTGCACAGGTAAGGGCGGGTCATGACCAGTTTAGAGACTCGGAGCTGGCGTTTTTACGGTTGTCTTTTGAGTTCTCTATCGTTTTTTTGCGATGCAGGCGCTTTTTTCAAGGGCGTCTCAAGTCCTGGTTCTGCTCATTCCCTATAGTTGTGGGGATTAAATGTATTGATTTTCTGTTGGACGATATTCAGACCTGTTTTGAGTGCTAGGAGGCGATCGTCCATCCAGTGATCGGCTGGAATAATCTTGGCGAGGCCCAGCTTTTCTAGACGGCTCTTGACCCTCTGATTCGCGCCGATGATTACGACCTCACGGGTTGCCTCAGCCGCTTCTTCGATGGCATTTTCAATTGCTAATGCCGAGGTCACGCCTAGCACGGGTACCTCACTGAGGTCCACAATCAGCACGTCATAATTTGCGATCGCATTATGTTCCCGCGAGATGGCCTTGGCTACTCCAAAAATCATCGGCCCATTGAGGTGAAACAGCAGGACCCGACCATTGGCCGCATCCAGCACCTCTTTTTCTTCTTGGTTCAACACAATCTGGTCGTCGCCGGTGGTAATCGCTTTCACCGACTGCTGCGATTGCAGCTCATCCAGGCGAGCAATGGTCAGAATATTGGCAATAAATACACCCACTACCACCGCCACCATCAGATCCACAAACACCGTTAGCAGCACCACGCTGTAAACAATGCCCGCCGCCTTCCAAGAGATCTTGTGCACCCGCTGCAAAAAGCCCCAGTCAATAATATCGACTCCCACCTTCAGCACAATCCCTGCCAGCACCGCTAGGGGAATACCCGAGGTCAGAGGGGCGGCCCAAAGAACCACCACCAGCAGAATTAGGGCGCGGCTAATGCCTGACAGTGCCGTGCGCCCTCCAGCCTGAATATTGACCACCGTGGCCGTAGTTGCCCCGGAGCCAGCAATACCGCCAAACAGGCCAGTAATTAGATTGGCGACCCCCTGGGCAATCAATTCTTTATTAGACTTGTGCTCAGTACGGGTCAAACTGTCCGATACCAGGCAGGTGAGCAGACAGTCAATGGAACCCACCATGGCCAGCACCATAGCGTTGACAAAGATGAGCCGCAGGTTGTTAGGACTAAAGGTCGGTAATTGGAGTTGTGGTAGCCCAGGGGTAATCTTGCCAATGGTGGCAATGGTGCGAATATCGCTATTGCTCAGCAGTGTCATAGACACGACCGTACCTATCACCAGAGCCACGAGCTGGGGCGGCATGACTTTTTTGAGAGATTTGGGATACAGAAACAGAATGGCAATGGTAAGCAAGCCAAGGGCGGTTTCTTGGGGTCTGGCCTGGGTGATTAGGGTGGGTAGTTCTCTAATCACTCCAATTACCCCACCATCGGGGGTTGCTTGACCCAAAAACGGCGCAATCTGCATAAAAATCAGAATGACGCCGATGCCGGTCATAAAGCCCGAAATCACGTTGTAGGGCAGCATCGTAATGTAGCGCCCTAGCTTCAGTAGACCAAAGGCAATCTGAAATAGACCCGCCAGCATAACCACCGTAAAAGCCATGGCTAGCCCGTTCTGGGAGTCGCTGGCCGTCGTCTCAATAATCACAGCGGTAATAATTACCGTCATCGGCCCGGTGGGTTCAGAAATAAGGCTGGGAGTGCCGCCAAACAGCGCCGCAAAAAAGCCGACTAGGATCGCACCCCACAGTCCTGCCGAGGCTCCGGCCCCGGAGGCGATGCCAAAAGCGAGAGCCATGGGTAGAGCGACCACCGCAGCAGTTAAGCCGCCAAGGAAGTCGCCTCTGAAATTACGAAAATTGATTCGATTGGTAATCGCCATACCTGGCTGTTTCCTTCTTAAAAAAACTGGGCTGTGGACAAGACTGAACAGAACCAAGCCTAACGGAATAAGAGCACTGGAATTTGACTACTTCTCAGGAGTTGCACCGTGGTGCTGCCAATGACGAGATGGCGGATGCGGCGGTGGCCGTAGGCACCCATCAGTAACAAACTGATCTGATGGTGCTCAATATACTGGGCAATTACTTGTTCGGGGTCGCCAATCAGTATGCTTGCGGTCAGGGTTAGCCCAGCCTGTTGAAGCTGGTGTTGGGCTGCGGCTAGCTCCTGGGAGCGGATGGCCTCGGAGTCGGGCTTCGCCACCGTTAATAGATGAATCTCGACATCCTTAAACCCGTGGGCATTGGTCAGGAAAGTCAAGATCTGCTTGCCTGTGGGGCTACCGTCGTAGGCCACTAGCAACCGCTCAATCGGGGTAAAAGTTTGGGGGGTCACCAGGCAGGGCTTGGTGG
Source organism: uncultured Acaryochloris sp. (assembly GCA_937941595.1). Classification (GTDB taxonomy): domain Bacteria; phylum Cyanobacteriota; class Cyanobacteriia; order Thermosynechococcales; family Thermosynechococcaceae; genus Acaryochloris. Next base: position 7,730 of record CALDHF010000406.1, read on the forward strand.
TGCTGCGCACAATCCGATCGACATTGGCCCCGAGGTGCCCTGAGGCAAACTCTGCCGCCTCCCCTCGTCTGCCCAGCACCACCAGGTCGGCTTCGGCCTCAAAGTCATGGAAGCAGTCCACTAGAAAGCCGGTGGGGTTGGTGATCTCAACCTCTGTTAGCCCTTCGGCTTTGAGCACCTGGTCAGCATTTTTCAAAATGAGCCGGGCTCGCTTGTTGTTGAGTTTGGCTTTTTCGTGCTCCAGGTTGACCAAATCGCTCAACAGCTGCTCGGAAGCCCCTAGACCAATACTGCCGCTGAGATTGCCCGTAGAAACGACCTTTTGGCGAATATCAGTGACGAACAAGACCTGAGCCTGAGCCTGGAATTGGCGGGCAAACCAGGCTCCGTATCGATAAATGCCATCTGCAAAGGCAGACCCATCGGAGCAAAGAAGAATCGTTTTCATACGGGTAATCTATCTAAGGAATGAAGGCTGAGAGGTTGCAGTGACGCTAGGTCTGCTCATTGGTGACCAGTTCCTCATCAGTCGCAAGGCGATTGAGCAGGGTGGTACTCGCTTCGTTAAGACCCACCACATTCACTTCGACGCCGTGACGGCGAAACTTCTGCACAGCTTTGTCGAGTACTTCCACCGCCCCTTGGTCCCATAGATGGGCATGGCTTAGGTCAATGGTCACCTGCTCAACGAGTTCTGCAAAGTTGAAAGAGGCCATAAATTCGTCTCGGGACAAAAAGAAAATCTGACCAGACACCTTGTAAACCCGATGGGCACCCTCTTCCAGCAAAACCCGATCGACGAATACTAGCTGGGCGATTTTGCGGGAGAAAAACACCGTACTCATGACGATGCCCGTTGCTACCCCCAGGGCAAAGTTACGGCTGAAGATGATCACAAACATGGTCGTCAGCATCACGGCAACTTCACTGCGGGGAACCCGGGGAATATTGGTGAAGGACGACCAGCGGAAGGTGCCAATGGAAACCATAATCATGACGGCCACCAGGGCAGCCATTGGCATCTGTCTGACCCAGTCTTGCAAGAAGAGAATGGCTCCCAGCAAAAATATGCCAGCCGATAGAGTGGAGAGTCGCCCCCGCCCCCCGGACTGGACGTTGATCACCGACTGACCAATCATGCCGCACCCAGCCATCCCCCCAAAGAAGGCGGTGACCATATTGGCGATGCCCTGACCTTTGGCCTCCTGGTTTTTGTCACTGGAAGTGTCGGTCAAATCATCTACTAGAGAGGCGGTGAGAAAGGAGGCCAGTAGTCCCACAATTGCCAGGGTAAGGGAATAGGGCAAGATGATTTTTAGGGTCTCAAGAGTGAAGGGAACTTGGGGCAGGGCAAATAGAGGGGGGGTCGTGGGCAGCTCGCCCATATCACCGACGGTGGGCACATCTAGACGCAGGGCAATCGCAGCAATGGTCATCACCGCCAAGGCTACCAGGGGCGACGGCACTGCTTTGGTAAAGCGGGGTAGGATGTAGATGATCCCCAAAGATAGCAGAGTGAGGACGTAAACCATGGGGGGCACGTTCGTGAGCTGGGGAAGCTGAGCCAAAAAGATCAGGACTGCTAGGGCATTGATATAGCCAATCATCACGGCTCGGGGCACAAATTTCATTTGGCGGCCCAGTTTAAGGATGCCAAATACCACCTGAAAAATGCCAGTCAAAAAGGTGGCTGCCAGCAGGTATTGCAACCCATGCTCTTTGACTAAATCCACCATCAGCAGGGCCATTGCCCCGGTGGCTGCCGAAATTGAGCCGGGTCGACCGCCGAGGAAAGCCGTAAGCACGGCAATGATAAACGAGGCGTATAGCCCCACCTTAGGATCAACTCCGGCGATAATCGAGAAGGCGATCGCCTCTGGAATCAGTGCTAGCCCCACCACTGCCCCGGCCAGCAGATCGGCTTTCGGATTAATCAACCACTCTCGT
>CALDHF010000407.1 GCA_937941595.1 uncultured Acaryochloris sp.
ATTATCCTGCGATTGATTACCAGGACATCACCTATTACTCGGCCCCCAAAGCGCCAGAAGAGAAAAAGCAAAGCCTGGATGAAGTGGATCCGGTTCTTTTAGAAACCTTTGATAAATTAGGCATTCCCCTATCTGAGCAGAAGCGACTCAGCAATGTGGCGGTGGATGCGGTTTTTGATAGTGTGTCCGTGGCCACCACCTTCCGCAAAGATTTGGCCAAGGAAGGGGTGATTTTCTGCTCCATTTCCGAAGCCCTTCATGACTATCCTGAACTGGTTGAAAAATACCTGGGAAGCGTCGTCCCCATTAACGATAATTTTTTCTCGGCCCTGAATGCTGCGGTGTTTAGCGATGGCTCTTTTGTGTTTATTCCTAAGGGCGTCAAATGCCCCATGGAACTGTCCACCTATTTTCGGATTAATACCGAAGGGGCAGGCCAGTTTGAGCGCACCCTGATTATTGCCGAAGAGGGCAGCCAAGTCAGCTACCTGGAAGGCTGCACTGCCCCCATGTTTGACACCAATCAGCTCCATGCCGCAGTGGTGGAACTGGTGGCTCTGGATGATGCCGATATTAAATATTCCACCGTCCAGAACTGGTTTGCTGGCGATGAAAATGGCAAAGGCGGCATTTATAACTTTGTTACCAAGCGCGGTCTTTGTGCGGGTAAGAATTCCAAAATTTCTTGGACGCAGGTAGAAACGGGATCGGCCATTACTTGGAAATATCCTAGCTGTGTATTGGTCGGGGATAACTCCATCGGGGAGTTTTACTCCGTGGCTCTGACTAATAATATGCAGCAGGCCGATACGGGCACCAAGATGATTCATGTGGGCAAAAACACCCGCAGCACAATCATCTCTAAAGGAATTTCGGCAGGGCGGTCTCAGAATAGCTATCGCGGCTTAGTGCGCATGGGGCCTAAGGCTGATGGCTCTCGTAATTACTCCCAGTGTGATTCCATGCTGATTGGCAGTGATGCGGAGGCCAATACCTTTCCCTATATCCAAGTGCAGAACAATCGCACCAAGGTTGAGCATGAAGCTTCCACCTCCAAGATTGGGGAAGACCAGCTCTTTTACTTTGCCCAGCGTGGTATTTCTACCGAAGATGCGGTGTCCATGATGATTAGCGGGTTCTGTAAGGACGTGTTTAATCAACTGCCCATGGAATTTGCCGTCGAAGCCGATCGGCTCTTGAGCCTGAAATTAGAAGGAAGTGTGGGGTAGGTCTAGTGCTTCCCCAAGTTCAAATATAGCGACGCAGTTAGAGGTTCAGGTGTGATCATTGAAAATAGTGACGTGATTCTGTCCGTTCGCGATTTAACCGCGGATGTAGACGGGACCCCCATTCTCAAGGGCTTAAACCTAGAGATTAAAGCTGGAGAAATCCACGCCATCATGGGGCCAAATGGCTCTGGCAAAAGTACGTTTTCTAAGGTTTTAGCAGGCCATCCCGCCTATACCGTCACTGGAGGCGAGGTGATCTACAAAGGTCAAAATCTTTTTGATTTAGACCCAGAAGAACGGTCTCGGTCTGGGGTGTTTTTAGCGTTTCAGTACCCTTTAGAAATTCCGGGTGTGAGTAATCTGGATTTTCTGCGGGTGTCTTTTAATTCCAAGCGTAAGCATGAAGGGCTAGAAGAACTCGATGTCTTTGATTTCGATGACCTAGTGCGGGAGCGGCTGGACGTGGTCAAAATGGACCCGGCGTTTTTAGACCGCAGCGTCAATGAAGGTTTTTCTGGCGGTGAGAAAAAGCGCAATGAAATCCTGCAGATGGCTCTCTTAGCGCCTACCCTGGCCATTCTGGATGAAACCGATTCGGGTCTGGATATCGACGCCCTCAAAATTGTTGCCAATGGCGTTAATCAACTGGCCAAGCCCGAGAATGCGACCCTAATGATTACTCACTATCAGCGCTTGCTGGACTACATCGTGCCTGATTTTGTCCACGTGATGTCTGAGGGCAAGATTTTAACCACCGGGGACAAAGAACTGGCCCAAGAACTCGAAGCTCGGGGCTATGACTGGGTGAAGGCAGAGGACGTTGCTGGGGTGGCAAGATGACCTTACATGTTGCGAGTACCGATACCGTCGAAAAGCCCATGAGTGCGGCGGATCAAGATCGGCAAGCCTATTTGGCCAACCTATTGTCTCAACGGTCTTCTGGGGGACCTGGTTGGTTGTCTGAGATTCGCGATCGCGCCCTCAGTATCGTCCAAGAACGCGGTCTGCCCAGCAATCGAGATGAAGACTGGCGATTCACCGATTTATCGGGTCTGTACAAAACGGCTTTTGCTGCCGCTGCTGACGTTTCATTACAGCCCCAGGATATTGAATCTTTAGTCTTGGCAGATGCCCCCGTGCGGTTGGTGTTTGTGAATGGATTTTATGCCCCGGCTTTATCAGCAGTTGACACTCTACCTGCGGGCCTGAGCGTTAAGACCTTAGCTAATTCAGAGTCTGTGGATCAGCTCGGTCAACAGCAAGGGATGACGGAAGTCTTCACGGCCTTGAATACCGCCAGCTTTGAAGATGTCGCGGTGATTCAGGTTGCTAAGAATCAGGTGATAGAAGCGCCGATTCATCTGCTGTTTCTGACCACGGGTGAGACACCGACAGTGACTCATCCTCGGGGCCTGGTGGTTGCTGAAGACAATAGTGCTGTCACCTTGATTGAAGAATATGTAGCCGTGGGTGCAGAGACTTATTTCACCAATGCGGTGACTGAAGTGTGGTTAGGGCAAAATGCCCAATTCCACCACCATCGGATTCAGCGAGAGGCCAAGGCTGCCTTTCATATTGGTAAAACCGCCGTCTCCCAAGATCGGGATAGTCGCTATACCCTGACTAGTCTTAGTCTAGGTGGACAGATGTCTCGTCATAATCCCCTGGTGGTGCCGACTGCAGAACAGACAGATACGACCTTGAACGGGTTAACCTTGGCCGTAGATCAACAGGTGGCCGACACCCATTCCGATCTGTCTTTTACCGGACCCCACTGTACGGCCCAGCAAGTACACAAGTGCATTGTCGATGATCGGGCGCGGGCGGTCTTTAATGGCAAAATTTTTGTGCCCAAGTTGGCTCAGCAAACCAATGCCAGTCAGCTCAGCCGCAATTTGTTGCTGTCGGCCAAAGCTCGGGTGGACACGAAGCCCCAACTGGAAATTATTGCTGATGACGTCAAGTGCGCCCATGGAGCCACGGTCAGTCAGCTCGATGACGAAGAAGTCTTTTATCTACAAAGCCGGGGGTTAGATCGCGACAGCGCTTGCGATTTGCTGGTTGAAGGGTTC
>CALDHF010000408.1 GCA_937941595.1 uncultured Acaryochloris sp.
CGGGTCATTGTTGTCGTTTTAGCGGGTCTCTTGTTCGGACTTGCCTTTCAGTTATTGCTGGCCAATTTTGGCATCGCCATTGGGTTATCGGTATTTAACTTGAAGCCCAAGCCTCCAAGTTCGGATGAGCCATCCACAGAAACCGCAGACCCTGACTTTAACAGTATCGCTTTAATCGGTGTCGCTGCTGGTTTGGCAATTATGCTCTCCATTGATGGGGTTCTATTTGCGGCCTGTTTCTTGGCCGTCAAGCTAAGTCAAGCCAGAGACCCGTGGTTAGGGGCAATTTTAGGTGGTTTAGTTTGGTCTGTTTATCTGATTTTGCTGACCTGGCTCAGTACATCGGCAGTGGGAACCATCGCTGACACAGTCTTGGGGTACACCCGCACCGGACTGCGGCGACTATTTGAGGCCGTGGGCCAACTTTTCAAGACCGAATCATCAGCTACAGATTCTGTTGACGATGGTTCAGACATGATTGAAGTGTCTCGGCAGCAGTTACTCGCAGCTGTGGAGGAACTGGACTTTACCCCTATATTGGAGAACACCCTCACTAGATTGAAGTCTGATCGTCCCTCCGATCTCTCCCAAGTTGTCGAGGAGGTAATGTCGAGGTCTGTCGGGGAGAACACAATTGATTGGGAGCAATTTGTGGAAGGCTTGCAAGACCAGCTAAGTTTGCCGCAGCCCATATTGAAACAAATTCAGCAGCAGGTTGGCGAATGGGTACAGGCACAGGGCAATGATCAGGCGATTGGAGATGATCACCCCCTACAACCAGACCTGATTTCAGACCTTAAACATTTCCTGCAAACAGCGGCTCCATCGGATTTACAACCTGAGTCCTTATCTACCAAACTGACCCCCTTCAAAACCTCACAGTCATCCCCACCCTGGAGTAGGCTGCAAAATATAGACTTCAAAGGTCTACTCCGCACAACTCTCCGGCGGGTTGATTTGTCTGACTGGGACGTTCAACGCATTTGGCAGGGATTGCAATCCACCCAGCAACAGCTGATGGGGACACCTCAGCCCGAGCAATCCATCAATATTATTCAACTAGATGTTGAAGACTATCTCTTAAATACGCCCCTGTGGAACCTGACGTCAGACGTCATTGATGTTGACTTCAAAGACGTGATTTATGACCCCGATGCTGACCCTACCTTAGTTCACCAGCAACTGACCCTCCTTAAGCCTGATCGAATGCAGACGCTCCTCCAGCAAAGGGAGGATGTGCCCTCTGCGCAACAGGTAGAAATCGCTGAGGCTCTCGAACGGGTGCAACGGGACGTCTTAGAGCAAGTGCAGCCTGCTTCAGTATCCGATGATGCTGATGACCCGTTAAATCAGGTACAGCAAAAACTGGAGTCATATTGCCGCTATACAACCGTGAGCAAGCTGAGCCCCGAGGGGATGGGACAGAAATTGGAAAGCTTACTTGAAGAGATCTCCGTCCCTGCCTCAATACTGGCTGAGCAGATGCCAGACCTTAAACCTTTGGAGAAAATCCTGAAACGACGCAAAGGCTTGAAGCCCAAGTCCAGACAGGCACTCTTGGCTGCAGTCCCTGAAGCGTGGCAGCATCTTTTACCCAACCCGATTCAGCCCCAAACTGCAACAGCCTCGATTCAGAAGCGGCTCAAGGCTGTCATTGCCGAACAGATGCAGGGGAAGGACGGTGAATCTATCACCTTCGAAGACCTCAAACCTCACTTCATCCAGCTTATCGATCAACCGACGTCTGGTCTAAGCGTTTTGAATCAGTATTTAGGACAAGTGGACTGGATGTCACTGGCCCAAGAATTACAAGGAGAGTACGATTTTAACCCCCAGTCTCTGAACTTAATTTTGGCCAAACTGCGAGACGAATGGCAGCAGGTCGCCAAATTCCCTCGCCGTTGGGCGCGTCGAACCCGACGGACGGCCGAAGATTGGCAACAGCAACTCCAGCGCTATCTCAAATATCAAGATCGATCGGCGCTCACAGGGATAGACGCCTTAGAAAAAGACTTGCGCGACCTCCTAGACGAAGCCAAGGTTGAAGTTTCTGCTTCTACAGTAGACAAATTATCTTGGCCCCAGTCCCCTAGCCTACCGAATAGGTCCGAGATCGTTGCCCTGCTCCAGGAGCGCAAAGATTTGACGACCGCTGAAATTGAACAGGTATCATCACAACTGACCTCAACGTGGGAAAAGTTAGTCGATACAGGCCAATCTGTACAGAAACAAGCGCAATCTTCTCTGGACACCGTGGCGACTAAGGTCCGAGAGATATTGAACTCGCTTCCCGAGGCAGCACCAGACCCTGCTCAACTGCAAGAAACCCTGGAGGACGTTCTGCCCAATATTGAGCTATCTCAGATAGGAGATAGTCTCCAGTCTTTGGCTCGCAAAGCGCCCACTGAACTGTTGAATGAGTCCTCTTGGCAGCAAATTCGCGATCGCATCTCCGCATTAACCCAATCCACCTACCAGCAGCTCATCCATACCCGTGACGACCTAGAGGATACCGTCAAGCATCAGCTATCCGAGCAGGCCGAAGCCCTCCAGCAGCACCTCTTAGACCAAGTCGATCAACTGCAAACAGAGCTGCAACAGCAAGCCCTAGACCTCAAACAAGACGCCCAACGTCAGGCCGATAAAGTTCGTCAGTCTGCTGCGATCGCAGCTTGGTGGCTATTTGCCATTACCCTCACCTCTGGGATGACTTCGGCCCTATCAGGCTTCTTGGCTATCAGAGGGCTAAATTGATCCACTACCCACTGCCAAGACGTGTTAGCTTACGCTGTTCAAGAACCTCAAGAACCTTTTATCATGTTTCAAGAGAATCGAGCAACTTCGACACCATCTCTGTCCGAGACGAAACTTCTAACTTCCGAAACATACGTTTCAAGGCTTGTTTGACAGAATTTCGACTAATCCACAATTCTGTACCAATTTCTTGATTAGTGAGTCCCTTAGCCACAAGATTAGCAATTTGCATTTCTCTGGGTGTCAGACACTTGAAGTGTTGGTTTGAAACCGCTACAGATCGTTTTCGTAGCTCAGCAAGGCGTGCAGAAAAGTGAGTACAAACTGCCCCTAAACTGGACAGATCTAATTGATTAAAGGCATGTACATAACCAATACGAGCAAAGTTAATCGTACCGATGAGCTGCCCCTGGCCCACGATGGGACCCGTCATAATATGAGTATGATCATACGTAGAGCAACATCGCTTGTAGAGTTCACTTTGCTTCCAGGTTCCTTGCGGTAATACTAGCTCTTCATGTGCTGGCGCATGATATTTCAGAACGTACTTCAAGACAGGATCAACAGAAATACCAATTTTTTGATATCGCTCAGCGAAGCTATCTGAAACGCCTTGAGCATCAAAACTAACCAGACGATTCTCTGCATCTAGAAGCGAAATGCTCCAACGCTGTACCCCAAAATAATCACTGATACCATCCATCACTCTAAACCGCAGTGCTTCCTCTGTGGGTGCAGTTGCGATCTCATGAAATAAAGGATACAGAGAGCTGGGCATTGCTTGAAAGTGTACCCACTTGGGGCCTATTGAAGTTAGCCGTATGTTTATACAATCCTTGCATGATTGAACTTTCCAAACAACTAAAGGCGATGACTCAACTACAAATTGGCTTTCTCATTTATCCAGGGGTAGTTCAGCTAGATGTGATGGGCGCTTATCAAGTTCTGGCCTTTCCACCTAATACCCAAGTACATCTGATCTGGAAAACATTGACCCCACTCGTCAGCAATGAAGGTCTGACTTTAACCCCAACCGCAACATTTGTAGATTGCCCACCTCTAGACTTGATTTGTGTTCCGGGTGGTGGTTTGGGACAAATTGAGGCCATGAAAGACTCTGAAATTTTAGACTTTCTGCAACAGCAGTCAGAAACTGCACAATACGTAACGAGTGTGTGCACAGGCTCAATGATTTTAGCGGCGGCTGGTTTACTACAAGGCTATAAAGCAACCTGCCATTGGGCATTTCGAGATCAACTGACAATGCTGGGCGTTGAAGTCATGCCTCAGCGAGTCGTGATCGACCGTAACCGCATCACAGGGGCTGGCGTTACATCAGGGATTGATTTTGGCTTAACACTGGTGGGACTCCTTTGTGGCGAGGAGGTAGCGAAGATGGCTCAACTAATGATGGAGTACATGCCTGAACCACCCTTTAACGCAGGGAAACCAGAAACAGCAGGAGAGGAAGTCGTACAACCGTTTATGCAATTAGGCAAACCGATGCTTGACGCTTTCTTGGCTCAAACAGAAGAGACAGTGAGTCAACTGCAACTGAAAAGCTAATTTCTCACCTTTACTGAAAAGCTAATTTCTCACCTTTACAGTTCAACCGCAATCTTAAGGCTACATTCCCACTGATGACTGAGTAAAAAACTATGGTCGTACAACTGAGACAAGTTACTTCATCCCATGTCCCCAAAACCAATAGATCAGACTTCCCAACCACCATCCTTCGGCAAACTAGGATTCTGTAACAGCCCTTCTTATTTACTGCAACCAAGCAGAAGGAGCACTCTGCCATTGGGCAGGAAGCTGGTCTTGGCGGTTCGCTGCAATTTGTTTACAGGTCGCCAACATCCGCTGGTCGTTGTCGCTCAAGGTGTTAATCGAGTGCAGAGGAGATAAATCGATATTAATGGTCGTTTGCTCCGTCTGCATCGATGCCAGCATCACGCCAGACACTGCTTCTGACTGTGGGTTGAAATTGCCAATAAAGCAGCGGAATTCTGAACGAGGGTAATAGGAGGCTCCTATCACCGTTTCCCCAAACTGTTCAAACAC
>CALDHF010000409.1 GCA_937941595.1 uncultured Acaryochloris sp.
TGAGATGGAGGAAGAGAAGAAGGTATCTAAGACTAAGAAGCAGGCTGCACCTAAGGCACTGAAGTCAGAAGAGACCTCTAAGAGAGATGGGACGTCTAAGGGCAAGGCTAAGGTCGAGAAGAAGGCTGCACCCACTCCTAAAATGGAGGCCACACCGAAGAAGAAGGGGACGGCTCAACCGATGGCGAAGCCAAAAGCGGATGCTCAGCCTAGGAGTGAAGTGAAGTCTAAAGCTGAGGTAAAGCCTAAGACTGAGGCGAAGCCAACAACGTCTAAGACAGATACCTCATCTAAAGCTTCAGCACCTCAAGCCTCAGCGTCAAAGGCAACAACGCCTAAGGCAACAACACTAACTTCTCAGGTGGAGCCAAAGGGTGAGGGTGGAGAGCAGTCTACGCCAACGTCTAAGGTGGAACCGAAGGTGGGTGAAGAACAACCATCTGGACAAAGTCCTAGCAGCACAGAGACGTCTGTGGCTAAGGTGGAGAAATCGAAATCTGAAACAACGCCTAAGGCTAGTGTGCCAAAATCTGTGCAGAAAGCATTAGAGGCTGCTCAGGCGGAGACGGAGGAGAAGGGAGCTATTCTCAATGATGTCAAGGGTTTATGGGCCAAGATGACGAAACCAAAGGATGGGTATGAACGTGTCTCTTCTAAAAAAGATAAGTAAGAGAACACGGTCTAGATTGCTAGCCAGAAGGCTAGGTTGGCCCTGTCGTCGTAGCAAGAACCCTGTCTAAGGCATGCGTGATAATTTCAGAGCCTGCTTCTGGGCGACACCCCTGCTCAGTTAATAATCGTTTCCAAGCCCGACTACCGGGTTGACCTGCAAACAATTGCAGTATATGCCGAGTAATGGCATGGGGTTTCAGCAATCCTTGCGCTTTCCATTCCTCTAAGTAGATCATCATGGCTTTAGCCACTTGAAGTCTGGAGGGAGGATGGATATCTTCACTATAAAAATCGCGGTCAACTGTAGCAAATAGGTAGGGATTGTCGTAGGCAGCCCGACCAATCATGACTGCGTCTGTGTGTTGCAATTGATCTCGTACCTGAAATAGCTGGGTAAACCCACCGTTGATTTCGATCCATAGGTGGGAGAATTCTTGTTTGAGCCGATGAACATCCTCGTAACGTAAGGGGGGAACATCTCGGTTTTCCTTAGGGCTTAAGCCTTTTAACCAGGCTTTGCGAGCATGAACGCTGAAAACTTGGCAACCCGCATCAGCCACAACCTGGACAAAATGGGCCATATCTTCGTAGCGATCACAGTCATCAATCCCAATGCGATGCTTCACGGATACGGGCAGATTCGTTGCCTGTATCATGGCGTCCACACAGGCCGCAACCCGTTCCGGCTGGGCCATCAAACACGCCCCAAAATGTCCGTCTTGGACTCGACTGCTGGGACACCCCACATTCAGATTAATCTCATCGTAGTCCCAGTCTGTGGCGATGCGAGCACATTCTGCTAGATCTTGGGGATTGTCTCCACCGACCTGCAAGACTAAGGGTTTTTCTAGGGGGGAAAAGTCTAAAAGACGGTTGCGATCGCCATTAAGTATTGCTGCACTGGTCACCATCTCTGTATACAACAATGTCCGTTGGGTGATTTGCCGCATAAAGTAGCGAAAGTGTCGATCGGTGCGATCCATCATCGGGGCTACACTAACCGGGTATTGACGCTCAGAAGGGTATGAATAATGCATAAAGACTATAGGAGTTAAACCGAAGGGATGCCAGTCCGTAAATTGCTGCTGCTGTAATAACATTGTTGCATTGTGTCAGACTCAGTAAAGTCTTCATCCCCACGCACTGAATACTCGCTAGGGTAGAGGTTGCTACCTTTTACCTATCTGTCATTTGCAATCTGTCGAGGTGCGGCCTTTAGCCCGTAATTAAGATTGTGCGATTGATTGCTGAGTGGATTCAAGAGCAGTGATGGCAATCTGTCCGCCAGCCTCCATAGGATTTAGGAAATCAAGCAGCAATAGACTCACCACGCTTTTTGGACTCTGCACCATCCATTATTTATTTGCAGGTGGCTTTACCTGAGGCTCTACAAAGGTTTGCACGGTGCCATCTGGCTTGAGAACAAGTCGAACCTGGTCGGTAGAGGGGGACTTTGAAGGAGAAATAAAGGGTTGATTGACCGCAGGTAGGGGGACTTGGCCTAAATATTGGGCAGCGGCTGAATTGAGAGGGGTGACCTGACTCAAAGAACCCTTTGAATTCAAGGTTAACTGGTATTGCAAGGGTTGGGTAAGGCCCGCAGGTGCTCGCCAGCGTTGGCTTATATATTGGCGAATTTCAAAGGCTTGGGGGTGAAGATCACGAGTGCGAGCAAAGGTCGCCGTCGAGGGAGCTTGCTTTCCGAGCTGATTGCGGGACTTGCGATCGTCTACGTCCGCTCTTGGTTCATCAAGGTGATCGGATTCATGTAAGATTTCTGCCTCGGCGTTTGTCTCAGCCTCTACTGGCGCAGCTGCTGCTGATGGCGATGGATTGGGAGCCGCGGGAGAAGCTGCAATAGAGCGATTGGGTAACTTAGCGCTCAGGGACGTTGGGTTCCCAGGTGTTGGGCCTGGACTGCTGCGGGCTGATTGATCTGCTAAAGCGATAGCTCCTTCATCTTTGGGCTGACTTTTAGGGGGAGGAGTCGGTTTTTTAGGCTTGGTTTGGGCCAGAGGTGTAGAGGGTGTCGGGGAGGGGGGCTGGCGGTCGGGCGCTAGGGTGACAGGCGAAGTAGAATTGGTTTCAGGTGATCCTTGAGGGTCTGTACCAGCGGTTGCGGTAGGGGTTGGGAGTGGAGATTTTCTGGATCCTGTTGTTGGGGATTGCGCTTTAGGTTTGGAACTATCTGTGGGAGCTGGGGCAATACCAGCCCCTTCGACAGGGGGGCTGGGTTGGTTCGGTTGTTTGGGTTGATTAGACTGATCTGCAGCAGTGGTGACTAGGTCTTCGGTCTCTGGCGTATGTTGGGTGATTTGTAGGGTTGCCGTCGTTACCCCCAACGTCAAGACGACTATCGCTGCACTACTAGCCCAGACTGGAATCCTCGGTTTGCGCGTGGGTGTTGGTAGAGGCAGGATCTCCAGTTCATCCGCACAATCATCTAGGGCAGATACCAAGTCAAATAGCTGAGACGTTTTGAGACAAACAGACGGATTCTCGGCATTGGTGGCCAATGCTCCGAGGACGAGCTCATGGGTGAGTAAGGTGCGGGAGTGGAGAACAGGGGGGTGAAGATGAGGAGATAAAGCCTGTTTCTCGTTGCTGACAGTAGTTGGCGTTGCTTCTATGGCATCGGTTGGCTGCGCAGGTGCAGCAGCGGAATTGAAGACAGGAGTCTGTAAAGATTGCCCCAACACGCCTTGAACATAATCGGTAACAGTCTCAGAAAGGATCTGAAGTTGTTCGCGATTCCCTCGAATTTCTAAGGGTTCATGATGTTTTCCAGAAATATCTGGAAAACTCAGTAAAAAATTGACGGATTGGATAATAGGTCGTTGTGCCCACCGCGATAAGGCGGAGATCTTGGCAGTAATTTCTAACCTGCAACTGGGGGGATGATATTGCCTAGAGATAGAGGGCATAGTGGGGTGGGTAAGAGGCTGGGCCTTGCTGGCCGATGAAGGTCAGGTATGGAATGCGTGAAGGGACGAGAGTACGACCACTGGATTTACCCTTCTGCATGATTGGCTCTGTCAAGAAGCGCCATCCACAACCGTCGGGGACCTTGGTTGTTGCTATAGAATAACAAATCTATCAATAACTTTAGGGCTAAATCAGTTAAGGCTTCGGTTGTTAAGGCATCCTCTGCCATTCGGTCTTGATAGGTGTTGGTAAAGTTGTCCAGGTAATCACCCAATAGGGCTACTTGATGAGGTTGGCGTTGGGTTTCCGCGATATCCTCTAGCAACGTCACTGCTTCACGAATGGTGGTTTGATGCTGCTGTGCCAAATGACAGCTAATCATGACTAAGGAGCGGGCTTCCTCGATATCTAGCTTTTTGCGGCCTCCGGTCCCCCGACGCACGGGATTGGATTGTCGCAACCGCCATAAGGAAACTCGATCGCTCACCACGGCCTGCAAATTTAGATCGGCTGCGGCTTGTAATACGGCTTCTGAGCCAATACCCACTAGTGCTTCGAGTGCTAACAGGACTAGATCGAGCTGAGCTTTAATATTATCGAGCTGAGAACTGTCGGGTTGAGCAGGGTCAGCTAATGGGAAGGATAAAATCTTGCCCTGATGGTGGTTGTGAAGAGGAATATCCATGACCATAACAGAGCCTCAAAGGGCTAGGCAGAAGGTTTGAGTAATCCCGTTTCCTGTAGAAACCGTTCCGCAACTGCTTGAGGTTCTTGGCCTTCACCACTGACTTCATAGTTTAGACGGCGCATGGTTTCATCTGTTAATTTTGGCGCTAATGCGTTGAGAGTACCTTTGATCGCTTTATAAGTCTCCAAGACTGGCTGACGAACGACAGGAGCAACTTGATAGGGCGGAAATAATCCTCGATCATCTTCTAGAGCGACTAAATCTAGGGCGCTAATTTCTCCGTCTGTGGCAAATCCAACCACGATATCTGCTTGATCTGAGGTTAATGCCTGATAACGCAATCCAGGATCAGTAGCAAGATAGGCTTTCAGTTTGAAGTCTCCATAAACGGATTTGAGTCCTGGAAGTCCATCCTCTCTGGCTTCGAATTCTGGGGGGCCAATCATACGGAATTTGCTGGCTTGGCGGGCGAAATCTGAAATTGTTTTCAAGTCGTATTTTTTGGCTGTGGCAGTAGTGACAACTAATGCCTGACTGTTGTTCATGGGGGCCGGGTTCAACCACACTAAATTGTGTTTCTGCTCATAGGCTTGCGCCACCGTTGTGTACACCTGTTGAGGATTAGGGTTATTGGGCTCTTTCAAAATGGTCAAGAGGGCAGTGCCTGTGTATTCGGGGTAGAGATCAATCTCACCTTTCACCAAGCCTGCATGGGCAATGGGAGCACCCCCTAAGTTGAATTTTCGCTCTACGGGTAACTCTTGAGCTTCTAGGAGTTGGGCATACAGTTCACCTAAAATGAGCTGTTCGGTAAAGTCTTTAGACCCCACCCGAATCACGTTGTCAGTAGGCACATCGCCGCTCCCGAGCTGACAGGCGACAACGGTAAAGCAAGTCAGGATTGCGATCGCAAACAAGGTTACGACTCGTCCCCATGAAGTCTGAGAAAAGTTGGCCAAAAGTGAGATTACCCTAAAAATACCGACAACAAACGTGTGTAGTTATTATTCCACCTTCCGTACCGGAGGCAAGCCTTTTACTAGCAGTGGTGCAGAGGTGCCGATACTGTAGTAACTTCTGGAGAATTAGTTGCGTTTGCGTCGAAGCAATTCTTCATTGAGTTGCTTTTTTAAAGCGTTGTTTGTGCGGACTTCCTCCGTAATAGAGTTGAAGTCAGTGAGGGATAATCCATTACTGCGGATAATTTCTGCCGATTCATTAAAAAATCGATCGCAAATATTACCGACGGGGGCTAGCAGCTCTGATTGCTTACACACATCTTTAGGGAGTGCTCCTCCCATAATTTGCTGAACTTGTTGATAAGACTGCAAACGCAGAGGCTCCATCTGCAAAATGGCGTCTGCGTACTTCCCCAGTTTCTTTTCCAGTTCAGGTTGTTTCTGAGCCAAAGCAGTCGTTGATAAGGTTATTCCCGTGAAATCCTGAGTGAGTCCAGGTACCCAACCACTGAACCAACTACAAGACGTTAACAACAATACCCACCCTAATCGGGTACTGGCGCGCGATTTGAACATGTATGTTAGCCGTGTGATGTTTGACATGAACCCTATCAATCCCAACAAACTTTGAATGGTGTCGGTGTATACATATCTTGAATCATTTTTCTGTGGGAAGTTCCGGTATGATGTTCATTTTGTGGTTACCTTTGACAAAATATCTTGCTGTTCGCGGTTTTGGGGAGCGGTGGGGTGACAGATCTGACTCATGGTAATCACCTTTGTGATTAAGACCGATCGAGGGTCTTCGCCCTGTTTTAAGCTTACTTCTAAATCGAGGAGGCATTCTAAGGTGTGTCGTAGCTGCTGAGAACGGATAGATTGGACGGCCTGCTTGAGGAAATAGACGCGTTTGGGGTTATTGACCTCAGCCGCCTTGGCAATCACCCGTTCATCTTGTTCCCCTGACTCCACCATTAGTTTCACCCATAGCCAGGTGCGAAATTGCCGAGTGAGGGTGGCCACAACTTTTAAGCTGGGTTCGTTTAAGTCGAGGAGCTGGGTGGTTAACCCCAAGGCTTGAGCCGTTTGGCTCTGGCGAATGGCCTCCGCTAACTGCAGGCTATTTTGGGTGCTTGACCGCACCAATTGCAAAACCACCTCCACCCCGATCAAAGGGGTAGTGGTCGATAAGGCATACAGCTTTAATTTTTCCAGTTCTCCATAGAGGCGACGGGTATCATTCCCCACCGCCTCAGCCAGTTGTTCTCCTGCCGCCTGACTCATTTTTACCTCTAGGTCGTGGGCGGCCCGTTTCACCATCTGTAAAATTTCAGTGGTTTTCCAGGGGGGAATTAGGGCAAACTCACAAACCTGTCCTTGCTTTTGCAGAAGCTTTGTGAGTTTACTGCGGCCATCGGGTTTGGTGGACTGCGTTAATAACAGGTGGGAGGTGGAGGGGAGGGCCGTCAGGGTCCGTTCAAACTCTGAGAAGGTCTCAGACGTTGCGCCTACCAGTGGATTGACTAACCACACCAAACGTTCGCCCATGCCAAAGGGCGGGGTCATGGCTTGGTTCAGACCTTGAATAATGTGGGCGGTTGCCTCTGGGCCAGAGGGGACTTCGATTTTGTCAATATTAAAGCTTTGCCAGGCTGGGTCTAAAACCTGTTCATGGAGAGATTGCACCGCTTTGGCTAAGCGATAGGTATCTTCTCCCCAATAAAGGTAAACCGGCATAGAGGCTTATTCCTGGTGATATCAACCCATTGTTGCAGAGAATTTGGTGCCTTGCGATCCTCTGGAATTCTAGTTTAGGATGCCCAGTCCAGGACAGGGAACATCATCAAAATGGAGGGCTAAATGCTTGAACTGGGGGCAGGTGTCAGGGGTGTTTTTGTGAGAGACAGTATGGCCTGCCAATAGGAGTACAGTATGATGTTGGTTTTTGATGTCCCCAAGACATGTCCCTAACGATTCATCCCATTTTGCAACAAAGCTTTGCCACAATTGATCAGGAAATAGGCTCCCACGGGTTTACTGCGGATCAATATGCCGTTGTCCGGCGGGTAATTCATAGTACGGCTGATTTTGACTTTCAGAAGCTTGTGCATTTCAGTCCTAATGTTGTGCCCCTGGCTCTGGATGCTTTGACTCAAGGTGTCCCCATTGTCACGGATGTGAACATGGTTACCTTTGGTATCCAAACGGTTGTCCACCAAACTTTTCAAAATCCAGTGATCACCGCAGTAGATGCAGGACAAAATCCCCCACCTGGGCAAACTCGTACGGCAGCGGGGATGTTGAAGTGTTGGCAGCAATACCCCGACGCCATTTATGTGATCGGTAATGCCCCGACAGCCCTGTTAGCGCTCTGCCAGCAATTACAAACACAGCCTCCTCGACAACCCGCTTTGGTTATTGGGGTGCCCGTCGGTTTCATCGGGGTGATTGAAGCTAAAACTGCCTTGGCCCAAATGACCATTCCACAGATTCGGATTGACGGGCGTAAGGGGGGGTCCCCAGCCGCAGCAGCTATTGTTAATGCCCTCTTAACCTTGGCTTGGCAACGGTGCCAAGCTCGTAGTTAATGGTCCCTATTCATGTCGTCGGTATTGGGTTGTCGGGACAATTGGGGCTGACCGATACAACCCGAACCATTATCGAACAAGCCACTGTTTTAGTGGGGAGTCAGCGCCATCTAGACTTTTTTGCTGACCATCCTGCCGAACGGATTGCTCTGACCGATTTTGCCCAAGGCCTAGATGCGATTCAACGCCATTTAGATCATGTTTCGGAGTCTCTGGTGGTGGTTTTAACCTCAGGTGACCCGCTTTTCTTTGGGTTTGGTCGCCTGTTATTGCAGGCCTTTGCCTCAGACCAACTTTGCTTCCATCCCCATCTGAGTTCGGTGCAGCTCGCGTTTAATCGTCTGAAAGTTCCCTGGCAAGATGCTCAAATTATTAGTGTGCATGGGCGATCCCTGACGCCCTTGATCTCAGCTTGGCAAAAAGGAACAGAAAAAATTGCGATATTGACGGATCCGAGCAATACCCCGGCTGCGATCGCAAAATTATTTCTGAGTTTGGACCTACCCATCCAATATGACTTTTGGGTTTGTGAAAATCTAGAAGGGACCACAGAACGAATTCAAAAAATTGCGCCTGCAATACTCCTTGATTTGCAATTCTCGCCGCTGAATATTGTGATTTTGCTGCGGCGGCCTCAGGAAAGCCAGGATAAATTCGATCAGGAATCCCTATCATTGATAGGGATTCCTGATCGGGAGTTTTACACTTTTATGGATCGACCAGGGTTAATGACCAAGCGGGAAATTCGAGTTCTTGCCTTGGCCGAATTGCAGTTGCAAACCCATCAAGTAATTTGGGATATTGGGTCCGGTACAGGATCAGTCGCGATTGAACTGGCCCGATTATCCCCCAGTTCTCAAATCTATGCTATTGAAAAAACGACTTTAGGTATCCAGCTAATCCACCAAAACTGCGAACATTTTCAAGTGGGCAATGTTCATTGTATTCATGGACAGGCACCCAAGGTATTAGACAATTTACCCCAACCCGATCGCATCTTTATTGGAGGGAGTGGAGGGTGTCTAGTAGAAATCTTGGACTACTGTCAAATGCGCTTAGATTTACAAGGAATTATAGTTTTGAGTTTGGCGACCTTGGAAAATTTTTATGCTGCTGGCAACTGGTTTCATCAACATGACTGGTGTGTAGAACATCTCCAGGTTCAACTATCCCGTTCAGTCCCCGTTGCCACATTAACTAGATTTGCTCCTTTAAACCCAGTTATGCTGATTAGGGCAAATAGAAACCCTAGCTAAATTTAGCTAGGGCGATGACTAATCTCAAGAAATCAAAAGAAAAGGATAAATACTACTTTGAGTCTAAACACACTAAGGATCTATGTATATGAAACAAAAGACTTGCCAGTGATTAAGCTCTGACCGTGGGCTTAATCTTCTTCATCTTCATCTACTTGAATCAGATGAATGTGCTTGTATCCTAATTTGATTGAAAACTCGTCCCCAGGCTTTAATCCCATCGCTAGGGTGTAGGTGGAACCGATCACAATTTGACCATTTTTATGAACACTGACCCGATAGGTCGGTTCACGTCCACGCCCATCTTTTGACCCGTCAGGATTAAGATCAATGCCTCGTGCTTCAATCACGGCATTGAGAAAATCGCCGAGGTTGACGCGGGTTTGCTTATTTTTTGTAATCGAAAAATATCCGCATCGCTTCGCCTTTTCACGACGAGACAAGTGTTGAAGTTCTTTAACTTTTTGCAAGAGTGCCTTGCCAGTTAAAGGCGTCGTTTCGGTATCAGTTGCCATCTACAAAAATATCCTTGCAATCAATGTGTAGAGAAACAGAAGCATTTCTGCTTGGTTTGGATCTTTAAAGCCGGATGATTAAGTCCCAACAATCAGATCGTTTTAAACTACTGCAATTGTAGCAAAAAGAAAACGAATTGCTTCCTAAATATTATTCTACTGGTTTCCTTTTGATTAGCAACTAAAATTTCTATCGATCAAAGATAGACAGATCAGGTATCGTCTTTCATCTAAAAAGGAAGAATTAGGCTTATCACATCCGCTAAAAGGTTTTCTAAACTCAATTTTTGGATTTGAGAAAGTCACGAGTTATAAATATAAAAGCTGAAGGTATCAAGCCTTGATCAAAGATATCGGGAAAAATGAGGATACTTCTACTGAGATTATTTCGACTGTGATACATTGATCGTGATTACAATGTGACTGTATAGAGCCTCTTCTACCTTCATTAAGGCTTATTTTTCTTTAGACTTTCAAAAGAATTCGATAAATATATAGATAAGAACTGATGATTATTCAAAGTACTTAGCCATGAAATCATGCAAGTTCTGTTCAAAATAACCCGTCAACAGCAAAATTGTGACGCTAGAGTCCAGACTTATGTTGTAGATGTGGAACCTAGTCAAACAATTCTGGACTGTCTTAACCTGATTAAGTGGGAACAGGATGGGTCCCTGGCATTTCGGAAGAACTGCCGAAATACAATTTGTGGAAGTTGCAGTATGCGCATTAACCATCGGGCTGCGCTTGCCTGTCAGCACAATGTCCAAGCAGAATTAGATCGATTTTCTCACCCTAGCCTGGACCTGGAGGCGGTCAGTGAGGAACAAGAGGCAATTCCTGTGATTGAAATTGCACCCATGGGGAATATGCCCGTCATCAAAGACTTAGTCGTACAGATGGATCAGTTTTGGCAAAATCTTGATCAAGTGGAACCTTATGTCAGTTCTGCCAGCCGTCAACTGCCTGAACGGGAGTTTTTGCAATCTCCAGAAGATCGCAGCAAATTGGACCAAACTGGCAATTGTATTCTCTGTGGTGCCTGCTACTCGGATTGCAATGCTCTCGATACCAATGAGGATTTTGTGGGTCCCCATGCTTTAGCCAAGGGCTATCGATTATTAGCGGATACCCGTGATCAAGATACTGCCCAGCGGCTAGAAACTTACAATCAAAACCTGACAGGGGTTTGGGGTTGTACGCGCTGTTTTAATTGCAATATGGTCTGTCCGATGGGAGTCGCTCCTCTGGATCAAATTAGCCAGATTAAGACGGAAATATTAGGGCAATCTGCCATTGCACCTAGTCGTTCAATTCGCCATCGTCAGGTCCTAGTGGAGTTAGTTCAAAAAGGGGGATGGATTGATGAGCGCCAGTTTGGATTACGGGTGGTTGGCAATAACTTTAAGGATATTCCAGGGGTACTCAGCTTAATCCCCTTGGCTTGGCGATTATTGAGTAAGGGTAAGCTCCCGACCACCTTCGAAGCATCTGAAGGTGCTACCGAAGTGCGCGCGCTGATTAATTCCGTTAAGATGCTGAAGTCCCCATCTGCTGTGTCTATGAGTTCTTCCCCTAACGCCCCCGAGGCTGATCAGGTTTCTCCGCCAGAGCTTGAATCTCCGTCTGAACCAGCTTTTGGTTGGACTGAGTATGCTGAACGTATTAATGGCCGCTTCGCCATGCTCGGTTTTATGATGCTGTTGCTTTTGGAATTGATCTCGCGCCAGGATTTCTTTACTTGGGTGGGGTTACGTTAATAGCAAAAAGAGACACTTAAAGTGCCTCTTTTTGCTATTTGCTATTGGCCGAGTCAGTTAACCTCAGCCTAATTTAGGCTGCCGCTAGCTGCTGAGCTCCAAAGTCCCAGTTGACGAGGCTAGATAGGAAAGTATCTATATAGCCAGGGCGACTGTTTTGGAAATCAAGATAATAGGCATGCTCCCAAACATCCATGGTTAGGATTGGGGTCTGGCCATGAACCAATGGATTTTCGGCATTAGGTGTTTTGGTGACTTTAAGAGTGCCGTTATCAAGGACTAACCAGGCCCAGCCACTGCCAAACTGAGTGCCGCCAGCTTCTTTGAAGGCAGCTTTGAAGTTGTCATAGTTGCCGAAATCTGTGTTGATTTTAGCAGCTAAGGCTCCGCCTGGAAGACCGCCACCACCGGGTTTCATGGAGTTCCAATAAAAACTGTGGTTCCAGGCCTGGGCTGCATTATTGAACAGACCCGCTTTGGCAGGATCACCATAGGCTGACTTAATGACTTCGTCGATGGACATATCATCCATCGGTGTATCTTTGGTCATGCCATTGCACTTGTTGACATAGGCTGCATGGTGTTTGTCGTGATGGAACTCTAGGGTCCGCGCAGAAATATGTGGATCTAGCGCATTGTAGTCATAGGGCAGGTCGGGTAGTTGGTAAACCATGCAAATCAATCCTCTCTTGACAACTGTTATGAATGGGCAGAAACATGGATGGGTCAATCATCCAGCTATCCCAACTGAATCAGGTTATAGCGAATCGCTGTAACCGTAAATCTTGTGTTCTTAAAGATCGCCAAATAATCCTATCACTCATCCTCTATCTACAGGGTCTATCTAAGGGTAGGAATGAGACGTGTTTAGGGTACCGTCCAATGGCGGGCAATGAGATTCTACAGGTTGATCCCCTGCTCATTTTGGGGTTGAGAGGGGGTAGGGAGCGGATAATGAATGTCCCTGCTCTGTGGTGGATGAGCAGGGACATTTGATCAGATAAAGGTGAGCGGATTACGCTGCTTTGTCGGCAGAGATATTCTTATTGCCCCACAGAAAGGGGTGTTGACGGACTTGGTCAATCAGGCGACGGATGGCAAAGTTACTCAACACGGCAAACGGACCGACCATAATCAGGGATTTGACTTCAGCTCTGGAGATTTTGATATTGCCGTCGGATTCCAGCATGGCAGTAGACCCGGTAATATCTCGCAAGGTCGCATAGGCAAATACCAAGGGCAAAATGCAAAAGAGACGAATGGGAATAGCGGCTCTGGGAATAAGCATTAAATACTCAGCGGCTTTGTCTAGGTCTGACCAAGCCAGTTCCACGAGGGATTTGATAGCGGCATGATTTTTGGTGAGAAACTCAGGATGCAAGAGGGTTTGATGACTACTGCCGTGGGACTGCAATGCGTCTTGGGGAACGTAGATAGAGTTTTCATGTTCTGCATCCCAGGCGATATCTTTGAGGATATTCACAGTTTGCAGTCCTTCGCCAAAGGCGGCGCAGGTCTGCCGCAGAATGTGGTAAGTCTCAAAATCGACACTGGGAGAATGCTCGTACCATAAGTCAGTCAGCAGATACCCAACCGTCCCGGCAACGTAATAGCAGTATTCTTGGTACTCTTCCAGAGTCTGAATGCGAATGCCTTGGGCATGGAGTTTGACGAACTTCTGCATGCCTTGGACCATTTCGGTGATCCAATGTTGCAAGGTTTGTTGAGATTTGGCGGGTAGACTTCGGAATAAAGCGAAGACTAAGTGGGTGTTCTCCACCAAGAATAGATGAGATTTTTCACCTTCTAGGCCCTCTATGGCCTGGGGAAAGATCTCTGCACAACTGCGATCATCAAAACAAACTAGGAATTTATCTAGCAGTCTGATTTTTGTGTCGACGGTCGAAACCGGATCATCTTCGATGGTATCCGCAATTCGAGCCAGTAGATATCCACATAAGACAGCGCGCCCTAAGTTGCCAGGCAGGAACCGAATGCTTAGGGCAAAGGTTCGAGAGACTTGTGGCAGGATGTCTTGGCAAAAGCGCTCAACTTGCCGATAATCTCTCGGAGATTCCAAGGCAATTTGTACCATAATTGTTCACTCCTGCTCTATACCAAAACTGAATAACGCAAATCACACCATAGCCACAGAGGTTCTTAGGGACAGAACAACTTATTGTGCAATAAGTATGTATACCTGTCTCCGAGTGAACATAGCATACAGAACTCCCAAAATACATAAGTAGTGTGCGCTTTTTCGATCTGTCTGGGCCATGATGGCTGGCTGTGATAGATCCATTTGAAACGTTTTTTTGTTGTATCCATGGGAGATGAAGGGCAATGTCCACAAGGTTTGATCTAGTGTTTGTCCCTCAAGGGGCTGAGTATCGGTCGGTCTGCCAAGGCCTGACTCTGGTAGGTGTCAATATTGATAAGGTGATTCCGATTCCGGTGGGTCCTCGGGGGGTGAGTCATTTCCTCCAACAATGGCTTCAACAATCTTCTTCCCTAGGGGACGTCCCGCCTCAGGCGATCTTGATGGGGTTGTGTGGGAGTTTGACGGCTCAGCTATCCGTGGGGGATGTGGTGATCTGTCAGACTTGCATTGACGGTACAAGGACGGTAGACGTTCCCTTGGCCTGTGATGCCCAACTTCTCCTGAGTCTATCCCAACGGTTGCCGGAGGCCGTGATACCTGTCACGGGGGTGAGTTGCGATCGCATCATCAATACCGCCACTGAAAAGCAACAGCTTGCCCAGACCTATCAAGCTGATGTGGTGGATATGGAAGGGTTTGCCCTGCTGTCTAATTTGCAGTCCACTCAGATGCCCATCGGTATCGTTCGGGTCGTGAGTGATGATAGTCACCATGATTTACCCGATTTGAATGCAGCCCTCAGTCCTGAAGGTCAACTGCAATCCTGGCCATTGGCCATGGGACTGTTGCGACAGCCTCTGCCTGCCCTGAGATTGATCCGTGGTTCTCTGACCGGGCTTAAACAGCTAGAAAAAGTTGCAGCTCAGCTGTTTAAGCCTTAGGCCGAACATCCTTATAGGGCGGCCAGCACAGGAGTATGAATGCCGCCATTACTGACTACCACCCCCTGGTTATTCACCAGTTTTGCCCCCAAGGAGAAGTCTAGAGACTTGCCTGCAATATCTGTCACCCGCCCCCCAGCTTCTTCTACTAAAATCACGCCTGCTGCATGGTCCCAAATTTTCTCGCGATAGTCTGGGGTTTTGGGGGACGGCAACCGTAGATAAAGGGCAGCCTGTCCCGCTGCAACGGCCATATATTTGGCTTGGCTGTCCATGCGTAGAGAGGCTTGGGTAATGCCTGCGGCTTTAGCAACCGCTGCTTGCCGAGACTGATCGCCATGCCCGGATTCCACGCTTTCCACAAACCGGAGATGATCGGTCTGTTCAGCACTGACGACTTGGATTGAGTGGGCCGTTCCTCCCCCTAAGGGCGACAGGGTTGCCCCTTCCCCACGCACCGCGACCCCAAGCAGCCCCGTTGGCCCCGCATCAAACGATAGGGCGGGACAGCCCAGAACCCCAACTTTGATCTCACCGTCTTCGATTAAGGCCAAAGCAATGGCATATTGATCGCCACGCAAAAAGCCTTTGGTGCCATCAATGGGATCTAGAGTCCAGTAGCGAGATCCCACCTGACCATTGCCATGGTCAATCCAGCCTGTCACCTGTTCAGAAGTGGCATCGGGCACGACTGCCTGCACATATTGAGTGACCTGCGCCAAGCGGTCTGCCATCTCAGGGGTGCGGAGTTCGGCGGCATCTTCTTCCCCGACCACCGCATCTTGGGGAAATGCAGCGGAGAGGGCTCGACAGATTAAGGCTTGAGCGCCAAAATCCGCAACGGTGACCGGGCTTTTATCTTTTTTTTCAATGGCCTCGGGGACAATCTCGCGCCGCACTTGTTCACAAAGTTGGGCCGCAGCTTGAACAGCCTGGATCGCAATATTTTTCTCTGTTTCGTAGGGCATTGTTACGTCTTACTCGCCAGGATCAAAGGGCAATATTCACCATAGCCGATGGGTGAAAGAGATGCCAATCAATCGGTTGTTTGTGGATCTGCCCAGGTAGAAACACTTTTCAAGACGGGGGGAATATCGTAAAAATCCGTTGAAAACTCCAGCTGAGTTTCTCGTAATCCTAGATATCCAGATTCCTGAAAGGCTAGTAGAACTCGCTGAAGTGCCAACCATACTTCTGTTTCATATTCCCAATCTCCGTAGCGGGGGGCATGGCCCGCAATGGCTCGCAAGGCCCAAAAATAATTGTTGCGAACCACCGACCCCCCTTTCTTGAATTGGGGGAGATCGTCGCTGGTGATGATGACCAGCTCATCGTCTAACCTAGTGCGCATGGTTTATGGGGGGACAGCCATTTCCTATGCATCGGGCCGTTTGGCTTCGATCATCCGAGAGAAGTAGAAACTGGTTTTGGTCATGGCTTTGCGCTCAATGGTCCAGCCTTGCGATCGCAAAATATCACAGACATCATATTCGCGATGCAGGTAAGCCCGAGTGGCTTTACTTGGCCCTGGAAAAAAGCTGCCAATTTTCTTGAGCATCATGTACCCCACGGTCCAGGGGGCAAAGCTGAGAATCAATCTAGACTTCGTTAGAGACGCCAGATGATTGATCATGTCTGGTACTTTGCGATCAGGGTAGTGAATCAACACGTCCAGACAGACGACGGTGTCATAGGTACCAGATAGTTTTTCTAGATCTTGGACCATAAAGTTGGGGTTTTGGTCTTGGCCTAGCTGCTGTTTAGCCCGAACTTGCGCTTCTTCTACCATTTTTGCAGAGATATCGCTGGCGGATACTCGAATCCCCATCTCGGCCAGGGGAATACTTAAGCTACCGACCCCACAGCCCGCATCACAAAAGGTTTGACCTGATAGATCACCATCGGATTTGAGCCAGCCCAACAAGGTATCAACGGTTTGTTGGTGGCCGATGCGGATGTCTTTTTGGACTTTATTGACATCGCCATCGCCGTAAATGCGCCGCCAACGGTCGAAGCCAACGGTATTGAAATAATCTTGAACAATGGCTTTATCGTCAATGCTAGTCATGGGCTCGTTTTTGACAGAGGTCTCAACCCCCTATGGTGGCAGAAAATTGGACGTTCATGGTTTTTTCCCACGAGTCATTCTAAAGAGATATCGTAGCAATGACTCGTGGGAACGGGCTTCCCAGCCAGAATCTGTGAGATGTCTAGAATCATCAACTGCGCTAAAAACTAGCAGCCAAGAGAGGCAGGCACGACGATTGATGAGTCTGCCTCAAGAACACCTGTTTGAGAAAATGGCGATCTCACCCTGGTTATTTGTATCTTTTTTTATAGAGTCGGCATACCAGTGGACTTGGATCACCGTCTTCAAAGGGAATGACGGTGCCATCCTCTTGAACGCGAAAGCCATCGCGGCAATTATAGGTCTCACGCGGTTGCCGTGCCCCATCAATGGTGACGATGGCCCGATATTCGTAATAATTTTTGGCGGTGCGATTTAAGGACGCTTCGCAAATGCGGCGACCTTGGATACTGCGACAAATAGCCGCATGGGCAGGCGCAGGCAGACTAAAAAGCACCAATCCTCCGATCAAGAGGACCAGTAAACCCTTTTGGCCAACACGTTTTAGGCTTAGTAAAGAGATTGGCATCTGTAGGAACGAGAACAGTGACGACATCAGCAAAAACTCAACCCAAGTTTTGATTTATATCTTGACTTGTATCACAGTCCATTACCAGATTGACTTAACCTAAACTTACACTCAATAATTTTTCAACTA
>CALDHF010000410.1 GCA_937941595.1 uncultured Acaryochloris sp.
GGTCATCAAGGACCATATGAACTTCTTGAACGCCCTGGGCGAACAACCTCACTGGTTGGTGAAATGCCTACTGTGGTTGCTGACCCGTATTCCCTATCACCCCGATCAAGTCGAAAAATATGTAGAAACCTATCGTCGAAAATTTTTGCTGACCGAACAGCATTTAGCGGGAGGATGTGTATATGGCGCTGTTCTCAATCAAGGGTTAGACAACCACCAAGAGACGGGTAAAGTCAACGGCACCGATAATGTCCACGTTGCCGATTTATCTTCTGTGCCCCTCCCCAGGGTCAGTCCGCAGATGACGGCCTATCTTGTGGGATTTCATGTCGCGGAACAGCTTTGTGGCGATTCTAGCTGAGCAGACTTCGACGGTTCGAGAATAGCCCACCTGTAACGGTTTAGCTAAAGCGCGTCCTGGAAACGCTACCCTAGAGATCACGATTCACTTGGGTACTCGCCTTCCTTCACGTTTTATGACATTTGGATTCCCAGACCCCGATGCCTTTGATGAGGCAGAGGCTGATCGCCTAGAAGCCGAATTGGACCAAACAATTCAGGATTTTGAGCAAATTCAGGCTGAATTGGGATACAAGCAGGCGCAATCGGCATTAGAAACTTTAGTTCAAAAACTAGATCTTTCTCCCCGAGAACGGGCAGGGTTAGAAACCGAAATTAACTCCCTGCAGTCCATGCTCAACAAGTTAGAGAAACAAGTGGTCCATATTGCCGTGTTTGGCATGGTGAGTCGGGGTAAATCCTCCCTGCTCAATGCCTTGCTAGGACAGTCCATCTTTGCCACTGGCCCCGTGCATGGGGTGACCCAGCAGAGTCAACAGGCCAGTTGGTTTGTGGAGCAAGAAACGGGTGGAGATGCCGATACGATTCGAGTCTCGCTGCAAGGAGTCGGACAATCCCGGATTGAACTGATTGATACCCCTGGCATTGATGAAGTGGATGGCGAAGGGCGAGAACGCTTGGCTCGCCAGATTGCTCAACAGGCCGATCTGATTTTATTTGTGATTGCGGGGGATATGACCAAAGTAGAGTTTGAGGCCCTATCTGAATTGCGGCAGGCTAATAAGCCCATGTTGCTGGTCTTTAATAAAGTCGATCAATATCCCGAAGCCGATCGCAACGCCATTTACGAAAAAATCCGAGATGAGCGCGTCCGAGAGCTGCTCTCTGCCGATGAGATTGTGATGGCAGCGGCGTCACCCCTGATGGCCCAGCCGATTCAATACCCAGATGGGCGCTTAGGCGCTGAATTGGTGCCCGGTCCCCCCCAAGTTCAAGATCTAAAGCTCAAAATCCTGGAAGTACTAGAGCGGGAAGGGAAATCCTTAGTGGCCCTAAACACGATGCTCTATGCCGATGATATTAACGAACAGTTGATTGAACGGAAGATGCAGATCCGCGATCGCAGCGCGAATCAAATCATTTGGCGCAGTGTCATGGCCAAAGCCGTCGCTATTGCTCTCAACCCCATTACGGTGGTGGACATCATCAGCAGTGCAGCCATCGATATCGCCATGATTCTGACGCTGTCTAAACTCTATGGCATCTCTATGACCCAAAAAGGAGCGGTAGACCTGCTCCGCAAAATTGCGCTAACTATGGGTGGGGTCGGAGCGACAGAATTATTGACGACCCTAGGATTAAGCTCTCTAAAAGGGGTTCTCAGCCTAGCCGCCCCGGCAACCGGTGGAGCCTCTCTTGTCCCCTACGTGTCTGTGGCCCTCTCCCAGGCAGCCGTGGCGGGTGTCTCCTCCTACGGGATTGGCGAAGTCACTAAACGGTATTTGATTAACGGGGCTTCCTGGGGACCCAATGGTCCTAAAACAGTAGTCAATGAAATCTTGTCCTCTTTAGATCAAACCTATATCCTCAATCGGATTAAAACTGAGCTTCAAGACAAGCTAGATCCTCAACCACCTTCATCTCCTCAAAATTAGATCCAAAATGGCAGCGGTAACCTCATTTACTCTGCACCAGCAATTTCAATGGTGTCATTGATCCGTAGCTTGCCCTGCTCATCAACCGTCCAGATATCATAACGACCGGTCACATCTCCTTGGGCATTCAGATCCACCGTTCCACTGGCACCTTGATAGTTGATGGGTTTACCATCTCGCAGTAAAGCCAAGGCTTCACAAACATCCGTCACCTCTTGGCCAGGAGCGTTAGCTACTGTCTGTAGTTGGTCTCTTAAGGCAGGACCCGTCGTCTTTTTAGCAGCTTCGGCAGCTAATGCCAAGAGAGCGGCAGCATCCCAAGTGTTGGGGTCATAGACACTGGGGTCTCGATTGAACGCTTGGCGGTATCGTTTTTGAAACGCATCCAAAGCGGGTCCTCCAGCACTCGAAGCAGTGCCTAGAATGCCAGTGGCAATAAACTGTCCTTGGGAATTTTTTCCTACCAATTCAGCGATGTTCGCTTCTTTCATCCCATCTGTCGCTATGATTTTGGTTTTGCCATCCAACAGTCCGAGTTCTTGGGCGGACTTCAGAATGAGGCTGCCCGTCTCTGGGTAGGCAACTAACAGGACGGCGTCCGGTGATCCTTTGAACACTTGATTGACTTCTGAATCAAACGTCGAGGTATTGGGGTCATAAAAGGTAGGACTCTTTGCATTCACTACCGTTCCTCCTAAGGTTTTGAAGGCGGGAATGAAGGCGTTTACCAACCCATTGCCGTAGTCATTATTAATGGCTAAAACTGCCACAGTCTTGAAACCTTTTTGTTTGGCAAGCTGGGCCAAAGCCTGACTTTGAAACGTATCTGGTGGGGCTGTCCGTGCCCAAAACCCTTCGAATTCTCCCTTCTCAGCCCGCTCTGTAAAAATAGGGCTAGTGCTAGCAGGTGAGATTTGCATCACTTGGTTGAGAACCGCAATGGTCACAGCGGCCCCCGATGAGGCACTAGATGCCGCACCGATGACACCAACCACTTGATCGGCTTCCACAATTTTTGTCATGGCTTGAGCACCTTGGGCGGGATCGGTTTGCGTATCCGCACTCACCAAAGTGATGGGTTCTCCCAGAACTCCGCCACAGGCATTAACAGTATTTACGAGAAGATTGGCAGTCTCCTGCATAGGCGTGCCATATTGTGCTAAATCACCGGTAATTGGCAACAATGTCCCAATTTTCAAGCCACTGTCTTGGGATGAAGTTGGGGTTAACTGGCAGCCCACAATCAGGCTGCACGCTCCCAAGAGACTCCAAGGAACCAAACGTTGATAGAACATGCCCCACTTTCCCGCTCATCTAGCAATTGACTGCAATTTATATCGAGAGAACTTCAATGGCAAGCTTCAAGGACTCACGTCCATATCTGCCAAGACGTCGATGAACCCCGATCAATCAAAGGTTATCCTACTTGTGATAAAACCATCGCTACGAGCCGATAGTTGTATACATTCACTAGTTTTTCACTGATTTTTTGTATCGTGATACACAGGCTTGATAAATTTAGCCATCCTAAAGAGGATCAAAAACAATGAAAACCAAAGCGACGATCGTTTGCAGTCTTGGATTGTCTTTGTTACTAGCAACGCCTACAGCATTTGCACAATCTGGTCCTGACTCTATCCCAGCAGATAGTCCGACGCCCGATGGAACCATGCCCTTGGAAGCTCAGCCCGAGTCAGAGGTTGCACAACCAGAAGAAGAGCCTATTACTCCCGAAAGCACACCTACCCCAGACTCTGATTCAGATGCCGATATAGGTGGTGCTGACTCTAGCGGTGCTGACTCTGAGGGAGCAAAACTAGTGTCCTGTGGTCCTAATGGTGCTGCTGTCATCAAAATGGCGGTTAACCCCGGGTGCAGCTTACTAAAAGTAAATTCTCCTCCTGGCGTTCAGTAAACCCCATAAAGACTAGAGCTTTAGCAATGACCGAGGCTCCAGTCTTTATGGCAGACTATCCTGGTTTGTAATATCAAACTATAGGCATAAAGACAATTTCTTAATCCGTAGAATATCTTAAATTAGCGGCTTTGGAAATTAATTTCAATCGCATCCTTAGATGCTGATTAGTCTAAGGTCATATCCACCCTCCACGTCTTTTAATCCTGGCAAAATAGGACCCCATGAAACCAACGCGCCCAACTTGATTGTCTATCAACTTCAAACTAAACAGAACAGTGCAGAAAGTTTAGTAAGAGCATAGGCTGATGGCCTATCAAAGACACGTCTATTTTATCTACAAGCGAACCAAGAACCGTAACATAAATAGGTCAAAAGAATAGCCTGAAATTACGTTCATACAGCCATAAATGATGGATAAAGCTGATATTTGGTAAAAATATTATTTTGGCACTAAATAAAATATTACAAGTTAATTATTAAACATAAGAAATTTTTACTTCTTCTAAGGAAATCCTAATTTTTTTCCTTAGAAATATTTGTTAGGGTGGTTAGAAGCGGGAAATTTGAAGTCATTGGGTGTGGATACCCACCCTCCAGAGACTTTCAACTAGTAAATCCATAAACCACATACGTTACAGACCAAGGGGTATGACAATGAACGTCCAAGATATTTATCAGTATTTCAAAAATCCGCCTCCCATCTACATCACTAAAGAAGTGGCGGTATGCTACATCCTTTCAGTTTTGCTCAATGAAGGGGATTCCTATGGCACGGCGCTTCTCAAACATATTCGTGCCAATCACCCTCCCTATCGAATTTCCGATACGGTGCTATATGCTGCCCTTAATTTTTTAATTGATGAACGCATGCTGAGTGGCTATTGGCAAAATGAATCAGGCCGAGGTCGGCCTCGACGAATGTACCAAGTCGCTGAAGGTAGAGAGGAGGATGCACAGCAGCTATCGCTTTTATGGTACAAATTCTTAGGCGTAGAGCACGAACCAGCCAAAGCTTTGGCCGTTTAATTGATGTGACTTAATCTTCTATACCAAGATTGATCTGTGGCTGGAACTATACCTGTGTTTCAGCCGTCTTTCTTGCTATGGGGATTCAAGATATTGAAGCTATTCACCACCCTGAAAATTTGACAGAAAGGTGAACGGTGTTAAGGTTTAACTTTGCGACGTGCATACTCAAGTCATCTCGTCAATCGATTGAGGGCGTCGGCATCCGGTTTGCTTAATCTCATCACATGTCCAATTTGCTGCGAAATTAAAGAGGAGCTATGAAAAGATTAATTCGCTGGGGCCTAATTGCTGGCCTAGCTGGAGGTGGCTTGATCAGCACCTCTCTACTTCACAAGACACCTGCGATCGCAATTCCTGAAGCCGAAGCGGTTAAACGCCTAGAGACGGTTCCCACCTTTGCGGTGACGGATGAAAAAGGAACTCCTGTATTGGCTTCTGTGCCCAATCCCAAAGATAAGTCCAAAAAGATTCAGGTCGCGACCTTTTTTATGAGCCAAACAGATGCTCAGAAATTGGTTGATAACCTAAAGTCTCAAAAGCCAGAACTGGGTAAATCCGCACGAGTGACGCTCCTCTCTCTGCGAGATGCCTACGAAATCACCAAGAAGAATAAAGATAAGCAAGATCAGATTATTTTCCAATTCCTGCCGACTCAGGAACAGGTTGATTTTGCCAAGGCCATCCTGAAACAAGAAGGACAAGAGGTCAAACAGTTTAATGGGGTACCCATGTTTTTTGCCACTGGTGGTAAAGAAAAAGGGTTACTCACCATTGAGCAAGGTCAGGACAAAATCATTCCTTTCTATTTCCGCAAGCAAGACTTGCAGGGAATGATCGATCAACTTAAGAAGCAGAAGAGTCCTCTGAGTGGAACCACCAAAATTCAAGTTACATCCCTAGATCGGATTGTTGGATCTTTGCTGAAAGCAGAAGATCCCTCTGCCAAGCAAATTACGCTAATTCCGGCACGAGATGCCTTGGAGTATGCGGCTCAAAAGCAGAAGGAGAAAGGGGGGACACCACCCGCTCAGCCACCCGCATCTTCAGAAGAAAAACCTGAGTCGAAGTAACTTGGTCATTCAAGTCCCAGGAAATATTCTGTGGCAATGGCGTCAGGAAGCGATCGCAAATCTGTCTTACGAACAGGAGCGATCGCTTTCTGATTTAAGGCAAGAACTGGATTGGCTGTTGTTAGAGGTCTCTGACCTCACCTCCCTCGATTTGCGTTTAGAACGAGTGGCAACCCAGAGCGTAACGCTACAAATGCCGTTGGCGAAATTGCAACAGCTCTGGCAACAACGGCTGGACCAACACGTTCCGGTTCAACATTTGACGGGTACAGCCCATTGGCGTCACTTCCATCTCCAGGTATCACAGGATGTGCTAATTCCCCGACCCGAAAC
>CALDHF010000411.1 GCA_937941595.1 uncultured Acaryochloris sp.
CGGATTGTATCTTCATATCGCCAGTCTGGTGGTATATCAATGTCCATGTCCAATCTATGGGTATCCACGTTAGGGTTCATGATCCAATTCTATGGGTGAGGGCTGTACAGATGACACACGGGCAGTAAATTCACCCTCTGCTAGCTGTACCTTGAGTTCTTGATCAATGTGTAGCGTGTTCGCACTACGAACAATTTGATCTTCCGTTGTTTGCACCAGAGCATAGCCGCGTTTAAGAACTGCCGTGGGATCAAGGGTAGCGAGTTGTTGCTGTAAGAGCTGTTGTTTTTGCTGGGCATTTGCCAGGCACTGTTTTGTCGTTTGCAGCAGGTGGCGTTGGTGGCGAGATCGAATGCCTTGCTCCCGCTCTAAACGTCGATCCAGTTGGAGACGGCGCAAGCGGGTTTTCTGATAGAGCAGATGTTCATGGGAAACATCTAGGCGACGGTTGAGCGTAATATATAGACTAGCAATGCAGGCCTGATATTCTGTTTGCCAATCTACTAAACGCGGAATGCATTCTGCTGCTGCTGTGGGGGTATGAGCACAACGATCGGCAACGAGATCAGCTAAGGTTTCATCCCGTTGATGTCCAATCCCAGAAACGACAGGAATGGGACATTCGGCAATGGCTCGCACCACCCGCTCATCATTGAAACAAGCTAAGTCTTCTATGGCTCCGCCGCCCCGCGTCACAATCAGCACCTCCGCCCTACCATCCTTGATCACCCTTTCAATGGCAACTACAATTGCCTCTGGTGCTTGCTTTCCCTGAACTCGTGTCGGAGAGAACAGGACATGTAAACCCGGATATTGGGCTTTTAACGTGCGCTTGATATCTCCCCAGGCTGCAGCTTGATGAGAGGTGACCACCCCAATCGTTTGTGGATAGGTGGGCAGGGACCGTTTGTGGGCTGGATCAAATAGCCCTTCACGGGTTAATCGATCACGTAGTTGTTGATATTGTAAAGAACGAAGACCTTCCCCTGCAGGCAACAACTGCCAGGCCATCAGCTGATACTGTCCTCGATGGGGATATAACCGAACCCGACCTAAAACAATAATCTGTTCACCTGGCTCTGGTTCAATCACCAGCTGATCACAATAGCTGTTCCAGACAACGCATCGAATACAGGCTTGCTCTTGGGGATCTTGAAGCGTAAAGAAAAATCCACTGCGATGGCGGACAGCGCTAGAGACCTCCCCCTCTACCCAAACTTGCACTAGGGCCTGGTCTTGTTCTAGCAAGGCTTGAATATAATCCGTGAGTCCTTTAACTGATAAGACATCAGGTGGAACTAGTAAATTGGGTTGATAGGATGTCATGCGGCTATTTCCATTCAAAAAAAAGAGAAATAATCAGGAAATTTCCTCAACCAATAACATCTTAGCCAGATTAACCACCAGGCTTAGGGAAGCTACCTGGAGACTTGAAATATTCAACCCGTTGATCAGCCATAGCTTTACTCATGAAATCACGCCAGACGGGGCCAGCATAGCTCCCCCCCGAGGCCCCACGCCCCATTGGCGAATAATTATCATTACCAGCCCATACTGCTGCTGCTAATTGAGGGACATAGCCTACGAACCAAACATCTCGTTCAGACGATGTTGTTCCTGTTTTCCCGGCTGCGGGTCGGCCGATTTGAGCTGATGTGCCTGTTCCACCGTTAATGACGGCTTGCAGAGATTGCGTGAGAGCCGCAGACGCCCATGGATCGAGCACTAGCTTAGGCTGGGGCGTATTATCTAACAACAATCGACCGCTACTATCCGTGACTTGGGCAATAGCAGTTGTTTCTGACTGCCAGCCGTTATTTGCAAATGTGGCATAAGCTGAGGCCATTTCCAACGGGGTCAAATCTACAGAGCCTAGGGGTAAAGAAATAACCGGAGGAATCGGACTTTTGATCCCCAAGACCCGGCAGATATCAATCACCTTCTCAACCCCCACTTTTTGTCCCAAGACTACTGCCGGAATATTTCGAGACGTGGCCAAGGCTTGCCGGAGGGACATTTGCCCACCATAAGTCTTGTCATAGTTCAGGGGCGTATACCCCCTAGCGGTACCGTCATTGAACGTAACTTTGGTATCGTTAATACTCGTACTAGGCGTGAATTTACCAGAGGCAAATGCAGCATAGTAAACAAATGGTTTAAATGCAGACCCTGGCTGCCGAATGGCCTGAGTGGCACGATTAAACTCGCTTTTCTGACTATCCACACCACCCACAATTGCCTTAATGTAATGTGTGCGTGGATCAACAGCCACTAACGCCATTTGATCAGCACTATAAGATATTCTCTGCTGTCCCCACTTCACAGAATCTTCAGCAATTTCCTGGAGTTTCAGATCGATAGTGGTTTGAATTCGCATGCCTCCCTTGCTGAGGGCATCTTTACCAAATCGCCTAGTCAGCTCTTTAATCACTGTGTTGGTAACGTAAGGTGAGCGGCTGATCTGAAAAGAGGTGATTTTGCCAAACTTTAAAGGGTCTTCTAGGGCGGTAGTTTCTTCTTCTGCAGTAATCCATTGAAGTTCACGCATTCGCCCTAACACAACTTTTTGCCGTTCTTTGGCCGTTTGCAAGCTCTTGTCTGTGACTTGGTCATATTCAAAGGGATTGAAGGCTTCAGGAGCTTGAATAATGCCTGCCATCATGGCAGCTTCGGCTAGATTTAACTCAGAGGATGATTTATTGAAATAGCTGCGTGCTGCTGTTTCAACACCATAGGTGTTATGCCCCCAATACACTTGATTGAGGTACATTTCCAGAATTTCGTCCTTTTTAAACAGTTTCTCCAATCGCATCGCTAGAACTGCTTCAGAGACTTTTCGGCCTAACTCTCTTCTTGGTGTTAAAAATAGATTTTTGACGAGCTGCATCGTCAAAGTTGAAGCGCCCTGCCTAGTTTCGCCAGACCTTAGGTTCTCGACTGTAGCGCGGACAATTCCATAAGGATTAATACCTTCATGCTTGTAGAAATTGCTGTCTTCAATGGCTAAAACAGCAAGTTTTAGATGGGGGGATATGTTATCCAGAGGTACGACTTCTCTATTCTCTTCGTCATGTAAACTGGCCAGAATTTTGCCGTTAATATCATAAATATGAGTGGTTTCATTCGGAATGTACCCTTTCAAAGAGCGCACATCCGGGAGATTACGAAAGCTAATAGCTACTCCCATCAAGCCCCCTGCAATAGCAGCGCTAGCAAGCATGGTCGTAACCAATATAGTTGAACCCGCTATTTTTCCTACACCACCAATAAAGTTAGTCTTTTTAGGTCGGTTTTTTTTGTTTTTTGGGCTGTCAATTCGCGATAAAGACACAGCAGTTTCACATCCTCTAGGACAAACAGGAACAGTTGCCACTCAGGCATCATACTAACAATTTTGGTCTGTGACCCCACATCGTGTTGAGAAAAATAGGCACTGCTAGACTTAAATGGGAATGTTTTACTGTTAATACAGATTGCACAGTTCTGCCATTTTGCACAGCTTATCATTTTGGCTTTCTTGCAAGAGCGGTACACTTTTCGTCTGACAACCCTGCGGTGAACGTTGTCATTGTCCTCTAATCTAAATTGATCCAATCCCCACTGTCTCAGTCACCCTTCTTAAAAATTAGATACCAATATGTCATCCTGTCGTTCTGGTCGTTTATTGTGCTAATAGTTCTGATTCCCAGAGTAAGACGACACGTCTCCTTATTCATCCTTTACTAGCTTGTGTACAACCTATGGTAGATGCGGTATCTTCTTTGCTCCAACGGGGCGTCAGTGATATTTTTCCCAATAACTCTGAGTCAAATCAGACTGACGCCAATCTGGCCTGTAAGTTACGAAACACGGACCGACCGTTGCGCATCAAGCTGGGGATCGATCCCACTGGCACGGATTTACACTTAGGACACAGCTTGCCTATTCGCAAACTCCGTGGGTTTCAAGACTTGGGACATACAGCTGTCCTCATTATTGGGGATTTTACTGCGCGGGTAGGTGATCCGACAGGTAAATCAGAAGTACGCCGTCAGCTCACAGAAGCGGACGTCTCGCACAATATTCAGACTTACTTGGAGCAAATTAAGCCCATTTTAGATTTTGATACGCCAGAACGTTTGGAGGTTCGTTATAACTCCGAGTGGTTATCTAAAATTGATCTTGCAAAGACCCTAGAATTGCTGACTACAATGACTGTGGGCCAAATGTTGGCTAAAGAAGGGTTTGCTGAGCGCTATCAACAAGGCACTCCTGTTTATTTGCATGAGTTTTTATATCCACTGTTGCAAGGGTACGATTCAGTAGCAGTCCAGGCAGATGTGGAATTGGGGGGGACCGATCAAAAATTCAATATAGCGATTGGTCGAGATTTACAACGGCATTTTGGTCTAAGTCCTCAGTTTGGTCTATTGACCCCCATTCTTCTTGGAACGGATGGGGTCCAAAAAATGTCTAAGTCTTTGCATAATTATGTGGGTTTAGCTGAGGATGCAGTTGGTATGTATTCGAAGCTGGAAAAAACGCCAGATGCTTTAATTAGGGAATATTTTGAGTTGTTAACCGATTTACCCTTAGAACAACTCCCGGAGAATCCACGCACCTGCCAAAAACTTTTAGCCCATACTATTGTCAGTCAATATCATGGTGTGGAAATAGCGAATAAAACCCAGAAATCCTTAGCCGCCATGGTTACACGAGGAGATATGAGCCAAACAGACCTCATTCCTGAATATTCACTAGCAGATATTGAGTTCCCAGTAAAATTATTTTATCTTCTCAGTGCGAGTGGCCTCTGTTCTAGTAGCAGTGATGCCCGTCGTCAAATTAAGGGAGGAGCGGTGAAGTTAAATGGATCTAAAATTGCTGATGTTGATCAAACCTTGGCGCTACCTAATGATTTGGTCGGAAATGTTCTACAAGTCGGCAAAAAAAAGTTTGTTCGGTTTATCCAGTAAAGTTCAGAGCTATACAAACTGGCGGCGGTTAACTTTAGAGCTGCCAAAAAGTTGGCATTTCGCCTTTGCCTCTCAAAGTATTAAAGTTGCATCACTCGTGCATTAGAAGACTAAATCTCTCCAAAAGCTTCTCGCAACACGATAATGTAGCGACCTTTGAGGTGGAAAATCAATAAGATTCGATACGCTAGCGTTAGTGTTAGAAAACTTATGCTCCTGTGATTCAGATAGAAAGTCTATAGAATCTACGTATTTCCCCTGATTTTTTTGGTGCTAATCTTGACTTATGCTTAGGCCTAGGTGCGTGTGAGCCTTAATCTTGCTTGGTTTAAGATAAGAATTAAGGTCCATAAGGTTTTATAGAATGAACGACCTCCCATTCTTGTAATGGGATATCCAATGATCATGGTTTTCTAAGTCGTTATGCGGGGCTAATACTTATGGCTCTTTGTGCAAAATCAAAGACAGATCTGACAGGCCTGATTTGGTGTTACGTTGCTGTTCTATCGATTCAGACTAAAGAATACTTTAAATTAAATGTCTAGAATTTAACTTAATATTAGTGTCGGCGTGCTAAACCATAAACCCTAGATAACAGGGCCTTGTTGATAAAAAATGAAATTCTCGTAAAAATACGGAGTATTCAGAGTTTGCAAAATAGTCTTAACAGGGAACCCTTGAAAGGAGAACTGTGGGTCTCATGGAGGTAAAAGGGAAAAGGGACATGACAACAGTAATGGTAGTTGATGACAGCCCCACCATGCGTGCCATGCTAACGGATATGCTGCAGCGTAATGGTTTAGATGTCATTGAAGCTGAGGATGGTCTAGCAGCAAAAACAATGCTGCAAACCAGTCGTCCAGATTTGGTCATCACAGATATTGTGATGCCTCGCATGAATGGTTATGAGTTGTGTCGGTGGGTTAAGAATGATCTTAGGGACTTAAACTTACCTGTGATCATGTGTTCTACGAAAGGAGAGGCATTTGATCGGCATTGGGGAATGAAGCAAGGAGGAGATGCCTACATCACTAAGCCATTTAATCCATCGGAAATGCTGGATCTTATTCGCAAGCTCTTAAAAGCTCGCGCGGAGTCTTAATTCACCGAAAATGGGGATCGAGATTGAGCGGAAATTTTTAGTCAACGGTGAAGCGTGGCGTTCGCTTGGTCAGAATATTGCCATAACTCAAGGATATTTAGTTGGGAATGACCAAGTTACGGTTAGAGTTCGTATAGCTGGAGATATGGCCTATTTGACGGTCAAGGGAAAGGTTGTCAACCTAACGAGACAAGAGTTTGAGTACGCAATTCCGTTGACAGATGCTCAAGCTATTTTGAAACTGTGTCTTCCTCGGATTGTGGCTAAGAATCGCTACAAAATCCAGCTGGATGAATTAATTTGGGAAGTTGATGAATTTTCAGGTGCCAACCAAGGTCTGGTCATAGCTGAGGTAGAGTTATTGACGCCAGATCAGCCTATATCATTACCAGATTGGATTGCAGAAGAAGTCTCGGATGATCCCAGATACTTCAATTCTTATTTAGCGAATCATCCTTATACAACTTGGCCCGGTTGAGTCCTATTCTGATTCACTAAATGTTGAGCTCTTGGTACTTTTCCTCCCCAAGGTATCGCTGAAATCGATGTGAACATCGAGAAGTTTTGAGGAGGTACTTCATCCCTTGTTATCAGCGTTCACGTTGAAGAGAAACGGAACCTGTTCGCCATCTTGGCCACTGACCAACACTCTGGGCATTTGAGAGCCACCTTGTCGCCATGCTTCGATAGCTTCTTTTTGGAGAACCAATTTACCTCCTTGGTCTTTAAGGGTTTCGGCTAACAACCGTTGAGCTTCGGCTTTACCTTTTGCCCGATTAACATCAGCTAGTGCTTCTTGCTCGGCTTCTCTGGCTATATAGACAGCACGTTGGGCTCTCTGCTCGGCAATCTGTTTTTCTTCTACAGCTTGTGCAAATTCTGGTGAAAAATCCAGATCAACAACACTAGTATCCAAAACGATAATGCCGTATTTTTCTAGGCGCTTACTGAGGGCGTCATCAAAATCTGATTTCAACACTTCCCTCTCGGTAATGGCTTCTTCAACCGTACGGCGGGAAGCGGCAATTTTGAACGACTCCTGGGTTTGAGGAGCAATGATTTTGGAAACAATATTCTGGAGGGAGCCTTGTTTGCGTCTAACTTCTACGACTTCAGTAGCATCAAGACGAAAGTTGATTGCAAAGCGAGCCGTCAAATCTTGTAGGTCTTTGGTCGAACTCTGAGCTGGAACTTCAAATTTTTGGACAGTCAAGTCATAAATATCCACCCTTGATAAAAAGGGAGCTTTGATATGAATGCCTTCTAGGAGAGCACCATCGCGAGCTTTGCCAAGGATGCTAAGGACCCCTGCTTGGCCAGGATTTATGATCACGACAGAATTGAGACCCAATAGTACCAGTAGGGCAATGATAATTCCTAGATTTGCAGGATTCCAATCCTTCATGCTTTAACCTTTTTCTTGTTCTCACCTTTCTCAGGGTAGCTGATTTAAATCTTAGGGTGGATGGTTCTGGTCTCAATTTTCTTAGTTTGTTGCTTAGGGAGGATAACGGTGAAAGTGGTCCCTTGCTGTAAAACACTATCAACGTTGATATGACCTTGGTGATTATGGCAAATCGCTTGTGCGATCGCTAATCCCAATCCCGTCCCCATCACTCGGCCAGCAGGAGACTGCAATTTCTCCATGGATGTCTTTAATAGAGACCGTTGGCGGGCTGGATCCACTCGATAGAAACGATTGAACACATGGGGGAGAGCTTCAGCAGGAATACCAACCCCTTCATCGTGGATTTCTGCTTGCAGACAAGGAAAACTTTGGTAAAGACTTTGCTTTAAAACAAGGTTGACTACTCCATCTTCAGGAGTATATTGAATGCCATTACTGACCAAGTTGGTAAACAGACGCACGAGTTGATCGTAGTCGCCAATTAAGGTGAAAGACTCATCCCCTGGTACAACTTCTGTCTCTTCTAGCTCGAGCTTAAGCTGAATACCTTTAGCCTTGGCTAAGGCTTGCTGCTCTTCCACAACCTCCATCAATAAGGCATCTACGGGGCAGGGCTGAACATTGAGTTGGAGCATCCCACTATCTTGGCGAGCTAAAAATAGGAGATCATCCACTAAACGCCCCAGGCGTTGGGTCAGACGCTCAATGACTTCTAATTGTTGGCGCTGTTCAAGAACATCTAGCTCTGAATCGGCTAAAGCCACTTGCACATTCGTTTGAATTAAGGCGATAGGATTGCGGAGTTCGTGGGATGCATCAGCAGTGAATTGCTTCAGATGCTGATAGGACGCTTGAATCGGTTCAATGGCCAGACCAGAGAGGAACCAGCCCGTTGTCGCGACTAATCCCACCAGCAAACTGGTTCCTAAACTTAAATCGATAAACAGTTGACGAGCGGGTTTAGTGACTTCAAACCAAGGATGGCTCACCCTCAAATAGCCCAGAACGTTGTCGTTGAGAGTGACTCGCTGAGTTAACTGACGCAACAGGTAATCTTCGGCAATCTCCACAGTCTCACCATGATGTCCTAAACGGATGGGAATTTCTAGCGGTTCAGATAAAGTAGACCAAAGCAGATTTCCCTCGGCATTAAACCATTCCAGATCAATGCGATCATCATCAACCGCATCTGGAGGATCACCGAAACTAGCTTCGATATTGACCTTAAAAGGAGAGGCAATGGGCGCGACATCCGTATTGCTAGCCTCTACTACCAGTGATCGCTGTACCACTTCGACCACATGATTGAGAGTATCATCCACTCGCTCAATCAATGTGCCGCGGACATAGAGATAAAAACCACTGGCAAACACCAGCAATAACACAGCGGTCACCCCCGTATACCAGAGTGCTAACCGCCGTCGTGTTGTTTGAAACATTTTATTCTCAAGTTATTCGGCAGCCGTTTCTAACGCCAGCTTTTCTTTGTCCCGCTTCCGTTTTTTGGCATAGAGCTGAATCGTGGCGACCATCGCAATCACCATCGCAAAAATCACCCATACCGTGGTGTCCGTTGGCAAACTGTTCTTGAAGACAGCTAGTAGAACAATGGCTACTAACATCAGG
Source organism: uncultured Acaryochloris sp. (assembly GCA_937941595.1). Taxonomy (GTDB): domain Bacteria; phylum Cyanobacteriota; class Cyanobacteriia; order Thermosynechococcales; family Thermosynechococcaceae; genus Acaryochloris. The sequence continues at coordinate 9,092 of CALDHF010000411.1, forward strand.
GTAGGCGCTTCATTTAAAGCTCTGAGCTGTTGCCCCGACCAGCCACAGGTGCCTGCCTCTAAATTTTTCATTAACCGACGACAGTAAAAGTGATAAATCAGAAGTAATGCGACAAAGGCTAGTTTGACTTGTAGCCAACCTTGCTTTAGTAAATCGGGCTGAGTGACTAACATGCCGATAGCCATAGTTACCGTCACCATCATGCCTGGACTGGTAATGATGCTATAGAGCCGCTTTTCCATCAGCGTATATTGCTGTTTGAGAATGGCAGGAGCAGGTTCGGGTTCTTCATTGGCTTCGACGTGATAAATAAATAAACGGACTAAATAGAATAGCCCCGCGAACCAAACGACAACACCAATGATGTGAAATGCTTTAAACCAAAAGTAAGCCATGAACTTGCCAACATTTCGAACAACCTAAAATCCATCCTAAACTAACCCTGGCTTCAGCAAGGGCGTAAAGAGCAGTTGCGTTATCTTCCTTAAAGATCTGCAGGCCATAGAGCTGGAGTCATATACTGACCCTGCCAAATTTGGCCATGACATTCTATCTTTAAGGTCTGACTAAAGCAGCATAATGATAAGTTGTTTATGCGGTCTGCAAACCCCATTGTTGGCCAAGAAGCTAGTGTTTTAGTGTCAATAAGCAATTCTCCTAAATGCTTAGGCTTCCACTAGAGAAGGGCATGTAATGTTAGTGCCGCCTAACCCACAATAGCCACCAGGATTTTTGGCTAAATATTGTTGATGATACTCTTCAGCATAATAAAACTCTGGGGCATCCAGAATTTCAGTTGTAATTTCACCCAATCCAGCTGCGGTTAAAGCATTTTGATAGACACTCTTAGACGCTAATGCTCGTTCTTTCTGTTGCGGTGAATAAGTATAAATACCAGAACGATATTGCGTGCCTCGATCATTGCCTTGCTGCATCCCTTGCGTAGGATTATGGCTTTCCCAAAAGACTTGCAAGAGGTTCTCGTAACTAATTTTTTGTGGGTCAAAGACAACGAGCACAACCTCGTTATGTCCCGTCATGCCAGAGCAGACCTCTTGATAGGTAGGATTTGGAGTTAGGCCAGCTGCATAGCCAACAGCTGTGGTGTAAACACCATCTTGTTGCCAAAAACAGCGTTCTGCTCCCCAAAAACAACCTAAGCCAAATATCACCTTCTCCATGCCTGCGGGGAAAGGTGGCTTGAGGGGATGACCATTGACAAAATGTTTGTCAGCTAAGGGCATTGGTGTGGTGCGGCCCGGCAATGCTTCTTCAGCAGTGGGTAAAGAAGACTTTTTCCCAAATAGACCAAAAAGAGCCATAGTTACACACAAATTCTATATAGAAGGACAAAGAGTTACTACTTTTAGATTAACGAATGTTCAGCGGGTTTTGTGTTTGTAGCAGTATGGCTCTGAGTCAAAAGCCGACCTGGTGTTAGGCGATGACCTATCTCAGGGCAGAAAATAAGACGTTTTACTCACATCCAGTATCTATAATTACAGCAAAATTTAAAGCTTCTATATTCGCCACTATTTCCATGATTTAGATGCAAATGTCTATCTTTAATGTATGTAGACTGCTTTATGAATTATTAGAAAATAGCTTTGCCAGGATCGAAAAACTCTAGATCGGCAAACACGGAGAAGAAATATATCTCGTTTGCTTTTAGAAGTTGAAAATCAGAGATTCTACTGAGGCTGTCTGTCTCTAATTATGGATACGCTAAATATAGTGTCAAAGTCAAAATATGTATTCTCAGTATTTATTCTGATATGCACAATAACAGAAGTTTTATATAAATAATTCTGATTTTTTCGCCAAAATTTTTTGAACTTACTGTTCAGGTGGGTTTGAAATTTTTTGTCTTTCTGATTTTTGTGAAATACTCATGCTTTTGAAATCTGAATTAATACACTTTTGGTAAAGACACTATCTATTGCGTTGACAGATAGTCGTGAATAAGTTTTTCTTGATATTTTAAAACAGCAATATTTGAAAAGTATTTACTTTTTGTCTTAAATGAATTGTGCTTTTTGCCTATAAATATACAAAGGGAAGGTGATGAAGCTAAATTTATATAGCGTCTTTAGATTGACTTTTAAAGTATTTAGTTTGTGTCTTCAATTATTAAAAATATTTGTAATTACTCGACTGTTTTTTGAGATTAATATCATTTGATATCTGAGCTTTTTGAATACTAATATTTACTTAAAGTAAGGCCTGAATAATGATCCCATATTTTGCTTTGTAAAATCACTTCCATTATTTAGAACTCTTAGGCTCTAATATGGCATGGTTTTTCTAATTTTAAATCCTTTAAAAGTTTTGAGATCATGAAAAAAGATACTATAGATATCTCTGGTGATAAATACACCCTGCCCAAAATATCAGAGCGTCTACAAATATCTTTTGAGGCTTTAGAAACTCTTCCTAGAGCTGCTGTAAGAAATTGGATAGAAATTCGGGATCGCCAGAGTCTCTTGGGTTCGGATCGCCAGAGTCTTCTGGATTCGGAAGTTAGAGATTTTTATAGGCAAGATAGCTCTGTTAATATTCCACCTGCCAATCTTTTTTTAAACCCAGAAACACTATTTTCAATAGGTTCTAAATTCAGGACAGCAGACTTTCTAAATAGATTCTTATATGATGAAGAGGGTCATAAAGAACATGATGATGACACCTATGATGAAGATGGTCATAAAGAACACGATGATGACACCTTAGAATCTGACTATCCTGAATTTGATGTCTTAGCGAATACATCGATATCTGCTAGTGCTGCTACGTCTACATCATTAGCTCTAAGCTATACCTATTATTTACATAGTAATCCCACGGCAAGCCATACTATTTATCTTGACTTTACGGGGCATACGACGTCTGGAACTTGGTGGAAGAATGGTAATACTATTCAGTCAAATGCTTATGATCGGGATGGTGATCGGACAACTTTTAGCAATACGGAACTACTAGAAATTCAATCTATATGGCAACAGGTTTCTGAGGATTTCGCTCCTTTCAATGTTAATGTCACGACTCAGGAGCCTGATATTGATTTTTTGCGAAAAACAAGTAGTAGTGATGCTCACTGGGGAGTAAGAGTTTTATTCACAGACAACGTTAATACCTTAGATGGTACTCCTATTGCTGCCGGGGCTGGTGGAATTGCCTATATCGGTAGTTTTAATCGGAATATTGATCAACCTGTTTTTGTTTTTAACAAAGGGGCACGCGCTGCAGCTTTAACCGCAAGTCATGAAGTAGGGCATAGCTTATATTTACGTCATGATGGTATTAGTGGTCAGACTTCTTATCATCCAGGACATGGCAGTGGAGACACCAGTTGGGGAAGTATTTTGGGTGCTCCCTTTAGTAAGAACTTAACTCAGTGGAGTAAAGGTGACTATTACGGTGCTGATAATACAGAAGATGATCTGACCATTATCACTACAAGAAATGGTTTTAACTATCGAACAGATGATCATGGAAATAGTCAGAATACTGCGTCTGAACTGAGCTTTAGTTCTACTGTTGGCTTGAGCGCCTATGGCATCATCGAACGAAATACAGACGTTGACTATTTTGCATTTACGACAGATACAGGTGAGGTGTCATTCAGCATTACCCCTGCATCTAAAGCTTTTGTAGCTAATGGGCTGGGTGGTTATACTACTGAGTTTCTAGAGTCTAAGGGGGCAAATCTTGATATTTGGGCGGGGTTGTATAACGCTAGTGGAACTTTATTGGCAGCTTCTAACCCCAGTAATCTGTTAACAGCAAGTTTTAACTTAGCTTTGGCAGCAGGCCGTTATTTCCTGCGTATTGATGGTGTGGGGCAGGGCAATCCCTCCACCAAGGGATCGACAGGATATACGGATTATGGCAGTTTGGGTCAATATTCTATTCAGGGAAATATTGCTCCTATAACTATAATTTCACGCCTGGAATCTCAAGGAAATGCCGATTTATTAGAGACTAATCTTGGCTATCAAATCCAGCGTCAAGGAGAGAGTATTCAGTTTGTCCGCTACCAAGGACAGCCTGTTAACAAGGATACTTTTGCAGATTGGTCAGCCATAGCGGTGGAAGCCGTTGATAGAGGCTTTCGTCTGATTTGGGAACATACGAATGGCCAATATGGGGAATGGCAAACCGATCGAGAAGGTAACTTTCAAAACTCGGATTCTCCTAGCACGGCCAAACTCATTGCCCTGGAAAGCGTCTATCAGCAGGACTTGAATATGGATGGGGTGATTGGCAGTAGTGCTGCCATCATTGAAACCCAAGGCAATGCTAGCTTGCTCCATAATAGCCAGCACGGAGACATCACTCTGTTAGGAGATCAGGAGAATAACTTGCTGGTTGGTGACCTAGGAGATGATAGAATTCACGGCCTGGATGGCAATGATATGCTGATCGGCGGTTTGGGGCATGACACCCTCGTGGGTGGCTTGGGTGCAGATCAGTTCTTCTTAGCTTCTACGGACAGTAGTGCAGATATCATCACTGATTTTGTCGGTGGCGTGGATATTCTGGGCCTATCTGTATCCGAATTTGGAGATGTTTTTAAGGTTGACTCTTTGCTGGCTGAAGACCAATTTGTATTGGGAATATCCCCGACCAGTGGTGGTCCACAATTTTTATATGATGTTTCATCTGGTCAACTTTTATACGACCAAGATGGGATTGGTCAACGTACTGCAATCCATATTGCGATGCTGAGTTCTAAACCAACTCTCTCTCATACGGATTTTGTGATCATGCCTTAGAATTGAGTACTAAGAAAAACAAACTTATCAAGTACTAAAGCATCAAATTAAAGCAGTCATGCTACCCTGTTGGCAATTCTCGTTTATGCCGACTCTGGCTTACTAGTGCTGTTCGCCACATTGATTTGACTGAAGTAATTTGTGTACGTAAAACAACTCGAGCTTTCCTATTTCAAATCCTTCGGTAGCACCACTGCGATTCCATTGCTGCCTGGGTTTACAGTGGTCAGTGGCCCGAATGGATCGGGAAAATCAAATTTATTAGATGCCCTATTGTTTGCCTTGGGGCTGGCAGGGTCTAGGGGGATGCGGGCCGAGCGATTGCCAGATCTGGTTAATAGTGCCCAGATTAAGCGTGGCCATGCGATCGCAGAAACAAAAGTTACCGTCACCTTCGAGTTATCACCTGAAGAGCTGGAAGCCTTGGCAGCAGCGGAAGCAGAAGAGGCTGAGTTAAATGCAGACGAAGTCCTACCTGAAATACCAAGCAGCGATACGGAAGAATCCCCAATCCCCGAAAACGAATGGCAGGTGACCCGAAAACTCCGCGTTACCAAACAGGGAACCTATACCTCGTCCTACGCAATCAATGGCGAGTCATGTACCCTGGGCCAACTGCATGAGCAGCTCAATCGCCGCCGGATTTATCCTGAAGGCTACAACGTTGTTCTTCAGGGGGATGTTACTAGTATCATTTCTATGAATTCCCGCCAACGACGGGAAATTATTGACGAATTGGCGGGGGTTGCCAACTTTGATCGGCGCATTAACCAAGCTAAAGACAAGCTGGATGCGGTCAAAGAGCAGGAAGAACGGTCTCAGATTGTTGAACAAGAGCTCAATGATCAGTGTGAACGCCTGGCCCGGGATCGGATCAAAGCTGAGAAATATCAGAAACTGCGCACGGAATTACAATCCAAAGCCACTTGGGAAGGGGTGCTGGTCTGGCGAGATCTGAAGTCCCAACTGGAGAAAAAACAGCAGCAACTGACGACCGAACAGAAAAATCAGACCAAGCTGGAAACAGAAGCCACCACCTTAGCCACGGAACTGGAAGAGATCTCTCAAAAGCTAGGGGAGCTCAATGCCCAAGTCAAAGCTTTGGGAGAAGAAGAGCATCTCTCCTTACAAGCCCAAATTGTCACCCATGAAGCTGAATTCAAGCAGCTCCAACGCCAACAGGGGGAATTAGAGCAGGCTCAAACGGATACGGCACAAAACATCCAGAGCACTCAACAACAACTGCAAGAATTTCAGGCTGCGTTTGCCCAACTCA
>CALDHF010000412.1 GCA_937941595.1 uncultured Acaryochloris sp.
AGACTTTTGGCTATATGACGGTACAAGGCGGTGCGACTCAGGATCAAACCTTGAGGCAAGCAGGGGTCGAGCGGGCCAATGGCTTAATTACAACCCTTGCATCCGATGCCGACAACCTATATGCGGTTCTGTCTGCCAAAAGCATCAATACCCAGATCCGAGCCATTGTCCGTGCCAATAGTGAAGATGCCTTACAAAAAATGCAGCAGGTGGGTGTAGATGCAGTGGTTTCCCCCTATATGACCGTGGGTAAGCGGATGGTGGCGGCAGCTTTGCGGCCTCAGGTGGTCAACTTTATGGATGTAGCTTTGACGGGGAGCGAACCTGATTTCTATGTCGAGGAACTCCTGATTGATACCGAGAGCTGTCCCTATATTGGTCAGTCGATTGGGGTCGCAGATGTGCGATCGCAAACTGGTGCTTCCATTCTCGCGATTCGCCGGAGTAACGGAGAACTCATAGGTGCCCCCTCAGCCCAAACCAAATTTATGAGTCAAGATCTGCTGATTTGTATGGGTACGACGCCGCAACTTCAGGCTCTTAACCGAATTCTTTCTTCTTGTCCTTAAAAGAATATAACTTCAAGACTTTTGGTGTTAGTGAGATCAAAATCTGGCTCTTGCAGACTTATTCATAATTTTGTAGAGTCATTGTATCAGCAACGTTGAATATTAAAGGTCTGTTTAAAAGTTGTGCGAAGCTTGATATAAAGTTCTGCCATACCCAACATTAAATCCATAATAAAGTTAAATAATCAAATAAATTGCAGCCCTAGTATTGTTAAGGCTAAGGGTAATTCCGGGGGGATAAGATGTTCATTATCCAGTCAAAAAATTTGGTAGCGAGAGGTATATTGCACGATCAATCTGCTGCCCTTGAGTTCCAAGAAAAATGGTTTAGACCTGGCCCTGCTTTTACTAAATCATTGCGTCAAGCCGCGATAGAGTTCTGTGAGGATGCCCTCTCACAAGGACGACAGTATATGTTAATTGAATTTCCCTCGTACTTTATGGCGTGGCGGCGTTTTTGTCCGAACGGCAAGACTCAAGCCCAATCAAGGAGTTCTTTAAGTAGTGTGGCAACTCCACAAATATCACCTACTGTGACCAAGGTGACTCCAGCCTTTTTAAATCCATCCTACCAGGATCAACAATTTTCCCAGCCAATTCTCAATAAAAGAGTTAAAACTCAAAAAACTGAGGTAGTTAGCATTATTGATGATGTCTTAATCCAACAATGTAAAGCGGAACTGGCTATTCACATTGGTCCTATGGCCGACTATATTACCGAGAAAACCTTAACTCAGTCGGACCAACTGAGTTCTGAACAGCTGATTGCAACCCTAGCGACTTACATTCCTAATTCCAAAGCAGGTCTATTATTTAAGTGGACTTTAGCGAAAAAAGTTAACCCCTAAAAACCCTCAATTAACCTATGCAGGTGCTGCTCTATAGAATAAAATCTGCTCTGCTCACAGGCAGATTCAGGACTTGGTCGAGTTTTTGGGAAGCCTCATCTTATTCATCAGCAATACTCCCTCAATATTCCTAGATATTAAGGTGTATTGGGATTAGAAGGCTGTAAGGGATTCGAGCCGGGTAAAGGAGTCAGAGGAGATGTTGCCGGATTTTGTGATTGACCCGGAATGGCAGGTTGACCCGGAATTGAGGGCTGGCCGGGGACTGAAGGTTGGCCCGGAATGGCAGGCTGACCGGGGATCGTTCCCGATGGATCTTCAATAGAAGGGACAGGCAATGGTGTTGGCTCCCCAGGAGAGGGGTTAGGCGACTGACCTGGAGGAGATACGGGGGACTTATCTTTGACTGTTTCTAAAGCAACTCGTTCTCCACCCACAGAACGAAGCAGATCAAGAACGCTCACCACCTCGCTATAAGAGGCGCTGCCGTCTGCCTTGAGAACTACGACACCATTAGGCTTGAGGCGAATATAGCGGCTTACTAGCTGTTGAAGTTGGGTTTTATTAACCCGTTGGCCATTGACCAATGTCTCTCCTAAAATCCCCACTTGAACCCTAAGGGTTGTATTGACTTGGGGAACACTCGTTGAGGCAGTAGGTAAGTCTAAGTTGATTCCTTCAGGTCTGCTGAGACCGACTGTACCCAGAATAAAAACAGCTAATAGACAAAAAACAACATCCAGCAAAGGAATGAGTTCGACTTGAATATCCGCCTCTTCAGACTCTAAAAATGTTTTCATAGTTCTTTTTTAGGAAGATGCTAATTGGCAATAATCAAGACAGCAAAACTCTAATAACTAGAACTATCTGTAACATCGCTTTGGGCAGAAAGAGCGGCTTGAACTTCTGTGGTTTTACTCTGCAACCAAAATTGACGATAGATCAACTCTAGCTCATTGCCAGTCCGTCGAAAGATACGTGCTTGGTTAAAGACCAGACCTTGAAAAAGACGGTAAAACGTTAGAGAAATAATTGAAATTCCTAGGCCGACCAACGTACTCGTTAGGGCCTGATCAATACCCAACGATGGATTACCTACAATTTGGCCAACATCCTCGAAATTCAATTTACCTAGAGAATTCTGCAGACCTAAAATGGTGCCAAATAGTCCTAACAGAGGGGCTAGAGCAATTACAGCTTCCAAAATTTTGCTGCCTTTGCGCATTGCTGTGAGTTCTTCATCAGCAGACGCTTCCAATGCCAAACGAAAAATTTCGGGTTCTTGGTTGGCCAAACGCAATGGCGTAAATAAAAATCGACCAATGGGCTGATTACTGAATTGTCTGGCAAGATGGGTGGCCTCATCCCAATCCCGTCGAGCCGCATCAATAATTTGCCTGGCCGTTTTGCGTTCGCCTCTAAGGAGGTTGCTCCAGAACCAGAATCGTTCAAAAATTGTGGCGATCGCTAATATGGAGAGGCCGAGTAAAGGCCATATCGTTGGCCCTCCTTTTTGAAACAGTTCGATAATATTCACGGCGTTCCCTTTGCCCAATCTTACGGTGAGGTGAAAAATGTACGGAGTTGATGTCCGTGTTCACCTCATCATGAAGTATAAGGTATAGCATGGCTTATTCATTTCTGAAATAAATCAAACTGGGAATAAATCCGGTGTTATCTTTCTCTTTCAAGAACGGAATGAAGGATATGGGTGCTAACTACTAAAATATGAGGCATTTTATTCACTAATCGACCAGCAAACCCGTGCCGGGAATCCACACCCGATTAACGTCCAGATTTTTGACAAGATAAAAATAGTCTGTAGAAATTCAAATCCATGAAATTTTCCATCAAAGCCCTTTATAACTGGTACCGAAATAGTCTGCGAAATCCTAAGTACCGGGGCTGGATGATTGTGGGCACTTTGGCCTATCTGTTTAGCCCGTTCGATCTGTCGCCTGACCTGTTCCCTATCGTCGGTCAAATTGACGATCTCGCCTTGTTGACCCTATTTGTTTCTGAAATTTCTCAAGTCCTAATCGAGGGATATAAGCAACGGCAGGTGACCACTCAACCTGAGGATGGCTCTTCAGAGTCTCAGGAGACTGTGGATGTAGATGCTGTGCCTATGCAGGATTGATGTATCTTAGGTGGGGCTAGTTATTCCCTGCACCGACTTTAGTCTATGGATTCTGCACAAGGCCCATCTAGTCATTGGTTTGAATATCCTGTCCGCGTGCAGCCCCATCATACGGATTATGCCAGGGTGGTGTGGCATGGCTCCTATCTGGAATGGATGGAAGATGCCCGAATCGCAATGTTTCGGAGCGTGGGAGTTGAGTATGCCGATCTAGTTAAGTTGGGCTGTGACTTACCTGTAATTGATTTATCTTTGCGCTACCAAAAAGTCATGAAACTGGGAGAGGTCGCAACGGTAAAGTCTCGGATCAGCAAATTTGAGAAAGTCCGACTCTGTTTGGATCAGCATATTTTCAGTGTGGATGCGAAAAAGCCAAATGTTGTGGGTGAGGTAATGCTGGTACCCTGCAAGTCTGATACGGGCCAAATTCTACGTCGGCCCCCTCAGATCCTGCAAGATGCGATTGAGAAACTGTTGTCCTGAAAGGCCGTGAGGTTAGGTGCCTTGGAAATTTAAAGTATGACCACTTAGAAAAGCCTACGGCTGAGGTTGTCCCCTCAGTCGTAAGGGGCTTGTTGGAGAAAAGTGGTGAACTGTGACGGAGAAAAGAGCTGATGGCTCAGTGAGGTATTGGCAATCAGCTCGTGGGTGTGGTGAATGGTTCCGATTCAGTCAGCAGGAAATCGTATCAGTTAGTTTGCAATATGAGTAGCACCGTTTGGCCCCCGAGTAATGACTTGTAGTTTGCCTGGATAGGAAGATGCAATATTGTTGCTTGATTCTACGCTTGAGAGGTGGGCCGCCCCATTTGGACCTTTAATCACAACGTTACCTACTGAGGTGGCAGACGTGTCGGCTTTTACCTGAGCATCAAAGGGAACATGGTCGGCTTTTACTCGATGGGCAGCACCATTAGGACCACGGGTTACAGTGATGGTTTCGGCTAGGGCTGAGGAAGTAAAGCCAATACTGAGGACAGTCAGGCTGCTTAAGACTGAGAAGGCTAGTTGATTAGTGCGTTTCATGTTTGGTCTCCAACTTCAATGACTTCAATGTACGAGGGTTGTCTGAAGCTGGACTGATGAAGGTCTGGGTGTGTCCCTGTAATTCACTGAGAAGGCTATAAGGGTTTAATGAGAATTCTGAGGGGTGACGTGCTCTTGACCGATAAAAATGATTGATATAAATCTTCAGAAGTATTGCCAACTGGTCATTTATCTAAAGCAGGTTGAGCATTGCTACCGGAAATTGGTATCAAGGGTTTTTTGACCTTATTGATTCCACTGTTTAATCGTGATTGAGCCAGTGATTGCATGCTCACAGCAGACTAAATAAGCCTTCCACCAGCTATGTTCTATGGTCAGTAGAACTGTGTAATAAAAAATATTGTGCCTTCCGCCTATACTGCTGGAGGATAACGGAGATGTCTTAGGCATCCACTCATATTGACAACGCTTCCTAGGGAATAGCCGATGCAGTCAAATTCTTCATCCGATCTCAGTAATAAGACTGACTCTTCAGTGATGAGTACCCTACAGCAACTCCGACAATTAACGCAGCTAGATGTACAGTCTCATTGGCGGGTCTGGGCTGGAGATCATCCAGTAGAGAAAGGGGTAGATCGGCTGACCTGGCAGGCTTGGTCTCCTAGTCAGTTAAATTCAAGAGATCATATTGACTGGCCCCAAGGGCAAAATGTTTTATGGCTGGGGCAAGTGATTCAAATCCCCGAAACCCAGTATGACTATCCAGTTGCAGGATGTATTCTCAGACTGGCTCTAACCTGGTGGGCTGAGCAGGCTGATATTTTTGTAGATGGGACATTAGTCCAAGTTGGCGATCTATATGATTGTGTCGCCCGGATTGTCTTGAGGTCAGAGGCCAAACCCGGTGACGAAATTGCCGTTGCCATCCGGTTAGTGAGTCCTGGTCATGATCCAGGAGCGCTAGTGCGATCGCAACTCGTCTACGAACCCCCTCTCCCACTGATTGATCCGGGTAAGGTTGCTGATGAACTGGCAGTATTGCAGGGCTACCTGGCCAAATTTGCGCCAGAAGAAAGTGCCAGCCTGGAGACAGCCGTTGCGACTATCGATTGGTCCCAGGTCAATTCTCCCCAAGCGTTTAGCCATAGTCTGGAGCAACTCCACCAGCGGCTCTCGCCATGGCAAGCCTGGCTACAGAAACGCCAAATCAACTGGATTGGCCATGCCCATTTGGATTTAGCTTGGTTATGGCCCGTCGCTGAGACCTGGGAGGCGGCAGAACGCACCTTCAAATCGGTACTGGATTTACAGGCGGATTTTCCTGAACTCATTTTCTGTCATTCCACCCCGGCTTTGTACGAATGGATGGAAGAGAATCGACCCGACCTATTCGCCCAGATTCAAGCCCAGGTGGCTAAAGGGACGTGGGAGGTCGCGGCTGGATTATGGGTGGAGCCGGAATTAAACTTGGTGAGTGGAGAATCTCTGGTGCGTCAAGTTCTCTACGGGCAACGCTATACCCAGGAGAAATTTGGCTGCATCAGTAAGACGGCTTGGCTCCCCGATAGTTTTGGATTTTGCTGGCAGCTTCCGCAAATTTTGAAGCAGGGGGGCATTGACTATTTTTTGACCCAGAAGCTGCGCTGGAATGATACGACAGAATTTCCCCATGAGGCGTTTCAATGGCGATCGCCGGATGGGACCGACATTTTCAGTATCATGTTGCCCCCCATCGGTGAACAGATTTACCCTGTGAAAATGGGCACCTATGCTCAGGACTGGGAAGCATCAACCGGGGTTGCTGAAAGTCTGTGGTTGCCCGGTGTTGGCGATCATGGGGGCGGCCCCACTCGCGACATGCTAGAAGTAGCGCGGCAATGGCAGCAATCGCCGTTATTCCCCAAGTTGCAGCCCACTACCGCTGAGCAGTTTTGCCAGCAGGTAGAAGCTCAGATTCAACAGGTTCCCGTTTGGGAGGATGAGCTGTATCTCGAACTACATCGAGGCTGCTATACCAGTCATGCAGACCAGAAACGCTACAACCGTGATTGCGAACGGTTGCTCTATGAAGCCGAACTGTGGAGTGCGATCGCAACCCTCACTCTCAACCGCCCCTATCCCCAAGATCAACTCGAACAAGCCTGGAAGAAAGTTCTATTTAATCAGTTTCACGATATTTTGCCAGGGTCTTCGATCCCTCAAGTGTTTGTGGATGCGAACCAGGACTGGGAGGCGGCCCAACACTCCGCTGCGGAGCATTTGCAGGTGGCTGTGGATGCGATCGCAACCGCCATCAACCTACCGATACCGCCGACACCAACCTGTCAGCCTATCGTGGTGTTTAACGCGGTCAACTGGCAGCGGTCCGAACTGGTTTGGGTGCGACTGCCTAATCTGAACCAACCCTGGCAAGTCTCAAGCCTTGAGGGAGAAGTCCTTCCAGGGCAACCCCATCCTGAAGATAGTTCTTTACTGGGTTTTATGGCCTCAGTCCCCGCCATCGGCTACCAACTGTTTTGGCTGACTCCCGTTGAGGAAGTCCTACCTAATCAGCCTGAATTCATACCTAAAATTCATGCCCCTGATCATTGGGTCTTGGAAAATGACTATTTGCAGGTAGGAGTTAATGAACAGACCGGAGAGCTAACTCAAATCTTGGACAAAGTCACTCAGCGACAGGTGCTGTCTGGTCCCGGAAACCAACTCCAGTTCTTCACAGACAAAGGCCAGTATTGGGATGCCTGGAATATCGACCCTGATTACGAGAATAAGGCCTTACCTGGTGCAGTCCTGCAATCCATAGAATGGCTAAGCCATGGCCCTCTGCAACAACGGCTGCGGGTCAAACACCAGTTCGGTCAGTCTCAGTTTTGCCAAGATTATGTCCTTGATACGGATTCTCGTCTGCTAAAAATTGAAACCACCGTCGATTGGCAGGAAAGCCAAGTCCTCGTGAAAACGGCCTTTCCCCTCACCCTCTCTGCTGACTTTGCCACCTATGACATGCCCTGTGGCGCTATCCAGCGACCGACTTTACCCAATTCAGACCTGGATCCCAGAGAACAGGCAAAGTGGGAAGTGCCTGCCCTGCACTGGGCGGATTTAACCGATGTTACCCAAGACTATGGGGTCAGTCTGTTAAACAACTGTAAATATGGCTATGATGCCCGGCCAAATCAACTGCGGTTGACCCTATTGCGAAGTCCGAACTGGCCGGATCCAGGATGCGATCGCGGCCAGCATCAATTCACCTATGGGATTTACCCTCATCAGGGACCCTGGCAAGTCGTCCAGGTTACTCATCGTGGTTACGACTTAAACAGACCTTTGCGCGTGGTTGTACCAGAAGGCAATGCCAAGGATACCCCTTTACCCCCACAATCCGAATTTCTAAGGGTGGAGGCTAATAATCTGATTTTAATGGCCTTAAAACAGGCAGAGCAGCATCCTGGTCAATGGGTTATGCGTTGGTATGAATGCCATGGCGAAACAGCCCTAATACCCTCTAACAACAACTTGAATCTAAACTGCCAACAGTCCGTCAATGTATTGGAACAACCAGAAAATGAGGTCAAACCAGATCACATTTCTCCGTGGCAAATAGCATCCTATTTGCTGTCAAGATAGGGCATGGGTTGCCCATCAGAATATGAAAGGAAAGGGATATGAAAATCTGGGTAGATGCCGACGCTTGCCCTAACGCCATCAAAGAGATTTTGTATAGAGCAGCCAAGCGGGTCCAAATCTCTATGACCCTGGTGGCCAATCAGTATTTGAATCCACCAGCCTCCGACTATATTGATGCCGTCCAAGTCCGAGCCGGATTTGATGTGGCAGATAATCATATTGTTGATCATCTAGACCCTGGCGATTTAGTCATTACCGCCGATATCCCTTTGGCAGCCGCAGTCATCGATAAATTAGGGCATGCCCTCAACCCTAGAGGCGAACTCTATACTCAAAACAACATGCGCGAGCGTCTAGCCATGCGTAATTTCATGGAAGAACTACGAGAGGGGGGAGTGGTAACAGGAGGCCCCCCTGCCTTAAGTCAACGAGATCTGCAACGCTTCGCGAATCAACTCGATCGCTTCCTTATGAAACACCATTCATCTGTTTAGGTAAATCCAGAACGTTGCAGATGCCAACTAACTTCCACCTAACCCAACACTAAATCTTGACATTCCACAAGTCTCTAAAGTACTGCAACATAAGAATAGTCAAATTTCCCAAACTGACTACACCATGCTAAATTCAGCTTTTCAAAACAATGCACTAGCCATCGCATCATGGATTGTTTTTGCGTCTCATAATGGTTAAATAGCAGCGCAAAGCGTTTCTCCAAATAGGGCTTAACTTTCTTGCAGACCAAAACGATCTTGAGCAGCAGACTGACGGTAGAAGTCGATCCCATATTGTTGATGAGATCCATAAAAATCCAATGTTTGGGTTGTTTGCGGCTCTCAATAACTAGAAAATTCAGCACCTGTTGGCACGTTCGTACCATCAAAAAGTCGTTCATCTGGCGATCGTGACTTTCAGGAAACATGCCTTGTAGACATTGATGCAACTGATTGTTAAACCGACACTGACCAAACTTAGAATCGACCGATGATACTAAATATTCATAAAAGTCGTTTTTAAAATGTTTATAGGATGAAGCTACTTCTTGTTGAATTAAAAACTGCTTAGCCAAATCTTGATGGGTATTACGCGCATCAACTTTACCCACAAAATATTTCAAAGACGTGCAAAGTTCTGAATCACTCAAAAGTGTAGGGTTATGAACAGGCTGAATGATGTTGCCATTGTCCATAGACTGGCCCACAGTCTCCATCGCTAAGTGGGGTTTTCTAGAATTCCGTTTTAATATATCTGTCATATAGACGGATAAATCAAGCTCAAATTTTTGTTGAGTCTGAATTTGAGCTTGATGAATAACTTGCTGATGTTCTTGGGTATCTCCTTGAGAGACTAAACAGTGTTTATACAAATAAGGATATCGTTGTAGCAAGTTGGTTAAAGGCTGCTGATCCGATGCAGAGGCATTTGGGTTGATGAAGTCGGCAAATCGGCGCAATCTGTGAAAATGGTTACTTTTGACAAATTGCTTCACCAACAAACGCAGACGAGTTGTGGTTTGGGTTCGCCCTAAACTTACTGGCATGCAACTTGCTTGCCCCAAGATATTAATCAGATTTGATATTGCGTACCGACAATCAAATTGAGTTTGCCAGCGATTGACTAAAATGTAACAACATCGATTGAGAAATAATGCAAATTCGTCTTGTTTCGTGGCAGATTTGACAATAGCATTGAGAGCTTGGCGAATATGAGGTTCTTGATAACCTGACGTTCCTAAAAACAAAGACTGAAATCGATGCAAAACCTCTTGTGGGTTTTCAGCGCGAACACAGGAAAGAAGATGATCATAAACTCTCTGCTCATTAGAAGCCGTTCGGGATTGATATCGAGGCAGCTGAGTATTCACTTGATTCCAAGATAAAGGATAAGGCTTATAGTTAAAGGGGCCGAATTATAAACACTGGGTGAGGTAATTAACTGCTTCCTAATTCAAGGTGCTCCCAGACCTACTGAATTATTTTGCGTGTAGTTAGTGTGCCCATGTTCGCTATTAAGGTAATAACAAATTAAAAATTTGGGTGTGATCTAAAACACTTGTAGAAGTGACTCAGATCACCTTATGAACATGCAATATATTTAGCCTGAAAAGAAAAATAACAGGTGTATTGTTCTGCCCGAACTATGGCCCAATATCTTCGGTTGCTCTTTTGTTCAGAGTTACCTCCAAAATTCTAATTCTGGAGGTGTCAACTTAGTCTTAGGCGTAAATTAGAACCTTTAAAAGGTTCTAATACCGTTCTGGGCAATAACAAGCCGACTAAACGTTTACGAGGGGTAGACCTGAAAAGTCGTGACTTTTTGACCCATGACAGCCCAGTGCCAATATGTCAGTCCTGTCTATTTTCTGGTTGGAGTAAACAATAAACGATTAGATTGGTTCACTCAGAGCGTGTTTCCAGAGTTTGTTCTCGAATAACCTCACTCCAATTGTCATCATTAATGGCGGATTTTAGATCTTCGTGGCGTTCAGTTTCGCTGGGAGGTTGGGGCTTCTCAGTTTGAGCAATTCCTAATGCCATCGCTTTCTGAAGTTTCGCTTTTTTCTCTTCATGGATTTGGCGCTCTTCAGCTGACATGGCTTGAACTGCTGCATCTCGGACGGTTCCTGCCCATTCACCGCCACCCGCATTTCCAGGGGGAGGACTTGGAAGCGCCGCAATCCACTCATCCCTCAACTGTTCCATCTCCGCACGTTTGGGAAATTTGAAGGGCTGAACTTTCACTTGCGCACAGATATCCTCGCCATGTTGAGTCACATGGCTTTTTAACGATAAGGAGACATTGCGAGAGTAACCAATGTATTGAGGATGATTGTGTTGATCTAAAACGGCATAGACTCCAGCCACTTTGATATCACCCACTTCCTCGAACCATGTGGAGACAGCAATAGGAGTCTTAGTGGTCTGCTCACTGATGGGAGCAGACGTTGCTGTAACGGTATGTTCATCATCAGAGCTGTAGAGAAAATCGTGCAGTCCTTGATGTGCCTGAGGTACATTCTGATGCTCGATCGCATTTGGATTTTCGACACCCACAGATTTAGCTCCCTTGCTGACATTCCCTCATTATCAGTCATCGTGATCCCCTCACCAGAAAATTTAGCCAAACTTGTCACAGCTTGCCCGCTTCTCTCGTCTTCTGTTTAGACACCTATTTTAGAGAGAAAATCTTATGACGCAACGATTTGATATCAGCCAATCCGATCCGCAAGCCTATCAGGCTATGTTGGGATTGGAAACCTACATCCATAAATGCAGCCTGAAGCCACAATTGCTGCACTTGCTCAAAGTGCGAGCTTCTCAGATCAATGGTTGTGCCTTTTGTATTGATATTCACACCAAAGAATCCAGGGCCGATGGCGAATCAGAACAACGTCTCTATGCCCTGAGTGCTTGGGCGGAAACTCCCTTTTTTACCCCTGCGGAGCGGGCTGCTTTGACATTAGCTGAGGTAGTGACGCATATTTCAGAACAGGCTGTCCCTGATGCTGTCTATTCTGAAGTCTGCCAACATTTCTCGGAGTCAGAGATTATGCAAATCCTGATGACAATTGTGACAATCAATAGCTGGAATCGGCTTGCGATCGCAGCTCAAATCCTACCTGGCAGTTACACTGTTCCAGCAGCCGCTTGAGAAGAATCATGAGCAACCTGACAACCCAAATCACGACTATAGTGATCACTCATGCTGTGATCAGTGCTCTGCATGGTCTTGCTCATCTCCTGATCCCAGTATCTATCTCATTCCCTCAAGCCCTGTATATAGGTACGGTGATTACAGCTTTGCCCATCATTGCCATGATTTTGATCTGGAGACAGCAGGTTCGATGGGCTTTAATCTTGCTGTTAGTATCGATGGCAGGATCTTTGCTCTTTGGCCTTTACAATCACTTTGCCGTTATCAGTCCAGATCATTTTTCTCAGATGCCTCCGACCAGCTTTGGGGTTCTATTTCAAATCACAGCAGTCCTTCTGGCAGTGTCAGAGGGGATTGGTATTGGAGTCAGTCTATGGGGACTCAACCTTCGACAACCTCTCATTCCCTAACGGATGATTTTTTAGAGTATCGGGCGTTGCTGTTTGCGATCGCATATCGGATGCTAGGCACCGTTATGGATGCCGAGGATATGGTGCAGGATACCTTTTTCAAATGGCAGACCGTATCAAAAACTCAGGTACGATCTGTCAAAAGCTATCTCACCACTATCATTACTAGGCTCTGTATCGATCGTCTGCGCTCCGCTCAAGTCCAGCGTGAGCAATATATTGGTCCTTGGCTACCAGAGCCGATTGTGACCGATCTTTCAGCCGATCCCAACTATCGGGTTGAACTGACTGACTCCTTAACGATGGCCTTTTTGGTCATCTTAGAACGACTTACGCCCGTGGAGAGAGCTGTTTTTATATTACGAGAGGTATTTGACCTCAGCTACGACGAAATTGGGCAAGTAGTTGAGAAAAATACGGCGAACTGTCGACAAATTGCCTGTCGAGCACGTCAACATGTATCCAAATCACAATCGCGGTTTCCTACTTCGCCAGAACAGCATTATCAACTCACCCAACAGTTTGTGAAGACATGCCGCCAAGGAGATATGGAAGGTCTTCTCCGATTATTAGCTGAAGATATTGTGCTCTGGTCTGATGGTGGTGGGCAAGTTGTAGCAGCCCTCAAACCCATTCGAGGAGCAGCTAAAGTCGCAGGTTTTCTGCGAGCCATTCATCGTCGGCAGCAAAAATTGGATCTCCATGTAGGACTAGCTTTAGTGCAGGTCAATGGTCAACCCGGTATCCAGTTCTTAACAGATGGACAGGTTGAAACCATCGCTGCTTTAGCAATTACAAACCACAAAATTCAGTCTCTCTATTTGATCAGGAACCCTGACAAACTGCATGTCACCTGAGCATGGTCATGATAATGCCTTACCCACCTTATTTCATGCCATTCTTACTGGCATAACTTTTGCGAACTTGTCCAGCCTGTTGCAATAAAGAATCTACAAACGTCAATGCCTGTTGAGTAGTCTGGCCCCCTGCAATCTCCGCCAATTCCTGACGCCGCTGCTGTTCATCTAAGGACATCACACTGACAACCGTCCGCTCCTCCTGTGTGGGTTTGGCCGTTTTGCCATTAGTAGATTTGGCCCGAGAACCCTTAACAGTAACCACCTGTTTTTGTACTTGAAAGTGGGCATCTGCCATGGCTGCAATCATGGGTTGATGGGTCACACATAGAACCTGATGATGACGACTAAGGTGATATAGCTTGGTGGCAATCGCTTGAGCCACATGGCCAGAGACCCCGGCATCAATTTCATCAAAAATCAGAGTGCCCACCCCGTCATCTTGAGCGAAACAGGCTTTCAACGCCAGCAAAAACCGACTCATTTCTCCTCCAGACGCTGATTCTGAAAGGGGTTGCAATGTTTCTCCAGGATTAGCGCTGAATAGAAACTGAATTTGGTCTGCCCCATGTTGAGTCGCAGAAGTAGGCTGTAAACTGACCTGAAATTGCACCTTATCTAAGGCTAAAGGTTTGAGTTCTTTTAATAGACGGGATTCTAAAGCTTGAGCAGCCTTCTTCCGTAGCTTTGTTAACTGGGCACAGGCTTTCTTTAGGGTTGTTTCACAATGGAGACAGGCCGCTTCTAATTCTTCTAGAGATTGGCCTGCATTGGTGAGGTCGGCATATTGTTGTTGAATTTTATGGTGATATGCAATCGCATCTACTAATGTCGGACCATACTTACGGCAGAGCTGCTTTAGATCCATCAGCCGCTCTTCCACCGTTTGTAACTGCTGAGAATCCGTTTCTACTGTGCCACCATAGGCATTGATGAGAGAACCTGCTGCCTGCACCTGGGTCAATGCCTGCTGCACCAATTCTAAAATCGGTTGTAGTTCTGGATCATACTGACTCATATCTAAGAGCGTTGACTCCGCTTGCCCTAATAAATCTCCACAGGCCTCTCCTTGCTCTTGTTCGTACAGAAGTTGATAGACCTGATAACTTTGCTGCTGTAACTCCACACTATGGGTCAGTCGCTGTAGTTCTTGCTCCAATTTCGACTGTTCGTTAGCATCTGTTAGATTAGCTGCATTCAACTCTTGGAGCTGATAGTGGAGTAGATCTATATTCTGTAAGCGTTGCTGCTCATTTTGGCGGAAGGTTTCTAACTCAGCCGCCACTGTTTGCCAATGGCTAAAAGCTTTGGCGACCTGTTGACGTCCCCGCCTCAGTGCTTCACCCCCAAACCCATCCAAACACCGACGCTGTTGATCGGCTCGTCCGAGCTGTAGTGCTTGACCTTGAGCCGTCACTTCAATCAGATAATCTCGAAGTAACGCAATTTGTTGTTTATTCACAACCACTCCATTCACACGGAATCGGCTGCGCAAGGTACCTTGTGCCGACATTTCCCGACTGCAAACCAGCACATCATCTTCCAACGGATCAATGGCAGTTTGCTTTAACCAATCTGATAGAGTCGGTGTCAGGCTAAAACTAGCCTCAAGCAAGGTTCGAGACACCCCCTGTCTCAACATAGAACTCAACGCTTTACCCCCTAAGATCAGATCGATAGCATCCAGCAAAATTGATTTACCAGCACCTGTTTCTCCAGTCAGTACATTTAAGCCATCACCGAAGGTTAGGTCTAAGTTATCGATTAAGGCAAAGTTCTCGATTCGCAAGGAGAGCAACATAGAGTAACAAAGATAATAGTGTCTGTAGATGCAAACTCAAATCTGACTTATCTATCCTGACAGATCACCTTTGAAATCACGATCAGTATTCTGCGTTCATAAGGATAATTGCCTTATTTATTGGCTAGAGATATCCCTAACATCAGGGCAGTTGGCATAGATTCTCTGGATGCACGACCTGTGTAGAAATCTCCACACTGCAGATAGAAGCCTTAAGTTGTTACAATGCTTTACAAGAGAACGTATCCTGTTCCGCCACCTTGATGAATTAAGTGGATACTTCCGAGTTGCTTTGCCCCAGACTTTCACTACTATGACATTGGCTGAATCCACCCCCCAGCAATCTGAATCACGGCATTCTTCGACACCGCATATGACCCAGACTCTGATCGATTCTGACTCGGGCGTGACTGCCATTGCCACAGATGTACCGATTAAGCTCTCTACAGCACCTGGATTTGAAGCTTACGACCCAGTCAAAATCCAAGCAAAATTCAAGGGACAGTTTTTTCGCGTCATTCAACGTTGGATCACAATCCTCTGGCCTTTTCTACTGTTATTTGTGCGTCGTTGGTGGGATAAGCGGACGCCTTCGACCCCTCAACGCCAGAAACGTCGAGCCATTCAACTCCGAGAAACACTGACGGTGTTAGGTCCCGCCTTTATCAAAATTGGTCAAGCCCTCTCCACACGACCGGATATCCTTACGGGGCCTTTTCTAGAAGAACTCTCTAAACTGCAAGACCAGCTCCCTGCATTTTCCAATCAAATTGCCTATCGATTTATTGAAGAAGAACTAGGACGGCCCCCTCAAGAACTCTATGCCCAACTGACCCCTGAACCTATTGCAGCGGCGTCTTTAGGGCAGGTCTACAAGGGGCAACTGCATACAGGCGAATGGGTTGCGGTTAAAGTTCAGCGTCCTGATTTAGCGGAGCAAGTGACGCTAGATATCTATATCTTGAGAGGGTTAGCTGCCTGGGTTCAAAAAACGAATAAGTCTATCCGCAG